>CAIRTT010000455.1 GCA_903881535.1 uncultured Armatimonadota bacterium | reverse complement strand
TCCTAACAGCACCAGAATTCAAGAAATAAAACCACGTGGCAATAAATGGGACAGCCAATATGTGCAAGACGCTATGGCGAAGAACCCGCAATATAAAGAAGAGTTAATGCCCTACGTGCAAGACTTTGTAAAAAGCGGCAATTGGTCGCGTGTTAACGACATAGAAAATACCGATCTGACCCACCGCGGCGATCTTCAATACCACATTGAAGACAACAAGGTTCTGCCCGGTGTGGCGCCAGAAGTGGGATTGGCTGCCCTTGACCGTGCCAAGGCCGCCAATGCATTGCCTGAGTACATGACACACCCAGAGGCCACCGAAGCCCTCTCCAAGTTCCTGCCCAGCCCCGAAGAGCAGGCACAGATCAGCGCAGACCTTGTCCACCTGTTCAAGAAGAACAACCCCGGCATGGCCAAAGGTGGCATAGTAGAAATGGCACATAAGTACGACGTCGGCGGGTTGGCGTCATCTGACATCCGGCTCAAGGGTATGGAAGCGCCAGAAGACTACTACGACCAAGACCAACGCTCGAAGACTGGCATAGATATGCTGGACTACATGCTTGATCCTTACTATGCCATTAAGGCTGGCATCAAATCTGGGGACATGCCAAGCACCGCCCACTACAAAAATGATGACGGGTCAGAAGGTAGCTACACGTTGCCCGGCTGGGTCCACAGTTTGATTGGATTAGGTAACTTTGTGCCGGGCGTTAATACCCCAAGGTCAGCCGCATCAGGCATTGCAACTGGTGAAAGCGTCGACCATGCCTTACGCAACCAAGGTTTGGCTAACAAAGACGACCTTCCTTTGGATTTGCAAGCGTACCAGACGCTGGGCGAGTCGATAGGCCAGCTTCCCCTTATGCCCGTAAGAACAGTGACGGCATTAAGGCCGCTGCTTGCCGGCGCAACCGAGTTGGCGTCGTCGGGCATGGCCAAAGGCATTCCAAAAGCATTCATGGATCTATTGGGCGCCATCCCTGAATACTTAGGGCCGACCATGCATCACTCTCCCGTTAACCTTATGAAGAGCACTGCTGGCGGCATGGCGCTTGTCCCTGCAATAAATGCATTGCGAGAGATGGATGAGAAATACCCCGGCGCCGACCTGCAGGGGATGCTGGATCAATTACAGTCTCCCACCTCGCGCATCAACCACATGACTGACTCCGACATTCGCGAACAGACATCCCAGCGCCATCCACTAACGCAAGCCGAGGCATCAAGAATATCCGACAACGTCCGACGCGAGATGCTACCGGGCTTCGCTGGTGGTGGCGCCTTTGCGACGATTGAAAAGGCTGCGGCACGGGCTGCAGAGAAGAGCGCGGCAAAGGCGCCAAGCAAAGTACCGCTGAACACAATTCTGCCAAGCGCAGAAGATGTGCCTGAAAACCTGTATGGCGCTGCCGATCGTGCAGCAGCTGGCCGCAAAGCTGCAGAGCTTATTAAATCCCAAGAGTTAATCAAAGCGTCCGAAGCCTTGGGACAAGCGATGGAACAGGGCTTTACAAAGACCTCCACTACGCAAGCTGACCGCACCAGAGTGGGCGGCGGCGGCATAGGTGGTGCGGCATTCTCCGCTCTGAGCGAAGTCGATCCAGAGTATGCAGGTAAGGTATGGGGCGTGATGAATCCGGGCACTGCTAAACGTCTGACTAACCTGACTACGCCACAGACCGCATGGACAACCATGCTTGGTTCTGGCACTCAATTAAAGAGCAACCCCGTGGTATTTGACAAGCTGCAACGAGCCTTTGTGAAATCCATGAAGGAAGGTAATCTATCGCCTGAGTTGGCCGACAAAATAAACCAAAACCTTGCTTTGACATTCGGTGAAGGTGCCGACATTCGCGACCCAAGCATATGGAACCAAGCTGACACATTTGAAAAACGTGGAGCATTGGCTGACTTAATGATGGGAGAAGGGAAATCACCCAAGGAAGGTGGCATTGCTCTGGGTGGCGAAAAAAGCGGCAGGGGCGTCATCTTCAAACCTACAGACATTCTGATGAGAGAAACCGAACCCGGCCTGCTTCATCCAGAGCACGGCGGCAATGTTCCTACATATGCACTCGGCCCTCGCTTATTTAGCTTGAATACCAATGTCCAATACCGCCCAGACTTGCAAACCGGATTCCCAACCCTAATTGGCGGTAAAGACCTTAACGTAAACATGATACCTACGCCATCACCAATTTACTTGCGAGATTGGTATAAGCGGTTTAAACAAGTCAAACCGAATCGCGATGTCGGTCGTCTCGACCTTACTTTGGGATTAAAAGGCGAAGGGCTGCCTAGTCAAGACCTCAATGACGATTATATTCGTCACCTGATCCGCGAAGGGTTCAGCCACGGCGGCTCAGTAGAATTCCAAAATCTGTACAACAAGTACATAGGATAAACGAGACAAATTATGGCTAAGTCGACAGACGAAGAACTCCTGAAGAACGACGCGCTCGGCAACGATGACGAAGGCGAGACTGTAGAGCTGCCTGACGAAGACAAGGGCGTGACCGACACCGAAGACGGCGGCGCTATGGTCAAGCTGGAAGATTCAGAGGACGAGAAGAAGAACCTCGAACACTTTGCCAACATCGTTGACGATGTCGACCAGTCGATGCTCAAGGAATCCGTCAATGACCTGCTTGAGAAGATCGAGCGAGACAAAGAAGCCCGCGAGAAACGCGACAAGCAATACGAAGAAGGCCTGCGCCGTACTGGCTTGGGCGACGATGCCCCCGGCGGTGCCCAGTTCACTGGCGCCAACAAGGTAGTCCACCCGATGCTGGTGGAAGCCTGCGTTGATTTCTCTGCCCGGTTCATGAAAGAGATATTCCCGCCCGGTGGCCCTGTGAAGAGCAAGGTCAACGGCGAGCAAGAAAAGGGCAAGATGCAGAAGGCCCAGAGAAAGACTGAGTTCATGAACTGGCAGACCACGGAGCAGATGCCTGAGTTCCGCGGCGAGCTGGAACAGTTGAGCACCCAGCTTCCCCTTGGCGGTGGCCAGTACATGAAGTTCATGTGGGACGCCCAGCGCCGTCGCCCGCACTCCGAGTTCGTGGCCATCGACGACGTGTATTTGCCTTTCGCTGCGACCAATTTCTACACTGCCGAGCGCAAGACCCACGTCCAGTACATCACCAAGATGGAATACGCCAAACGGGTCAAGTCTGGCATGTACATCGACGTCGACTTGGGCGCCCCGGACGATCCGGAGTACAGCAAGGCCTCGCAAGCCAACGACAAGATCGAGGGCCGCAAAGACCTGAGCTACAACGAAGACGGCCTGCGTACTCTGTACGAGATCTACACGTACTTTGACTTTGGCGATGAGTTCAGCGACGGCGTGGCGCCCTTCATCATCACCGTGGACAAGTCGACCGAGAAGGCTCTGGCCCTGTACCGCAACTGGGAACCGGACGACCTCCTGTGCCGCGAGCTGGACTGGATCGTTGAGTTCCCGTTCGTGCCGTGGCGTGGCGCCTACCCTATCGGCCTGACCCACATGATTGGCGGGTTGAGCGGTGCAGCCACTGGCGCCTTGCGTGCATTGCTGGACAGCGCGTTCATTCAGAACATGCCTACCATGCTCAAGCTCAAAGGCGGCCCCGGCGGCCAAACCCTGAACCTGCAGCCTACCGAGATTGCCGAGATTGAAGGCGGGGCACTGGTGGACGACATCCGCAAGATCGCCATGCCCATCCCGTTCAATCCCCCAAGCCCAACACTGTTCCAGCTGCTTGGATTCCTTGTCGACGCCGGCAAGGGCGTGATCCAGACTTCCTTCGAGAAGCTCAGTGATCAAAGCGCCACCCAGCCGGTAGGGACAACGATGGCCCTTATCGAGCAAGGCATGGTCGTGTTCAGCAGCATCCACTCGCGCCTTCATGGCTCGATGGCCCGCTGCTTCAAGATCCTTCACCGGATCAACTCGGCGTACCTGACCACCGAAGACATTAAAGCCAACGATTCCGGGCTGGAGATTGAGCCGTCCGACTTCGATGGCCCGATGGATGTGGTTCCGGTCAGTGACCCAGCAATCTTCAGTGAGACCCAGCGGTTTGCCCAGATCCAAGCGATCATGCAGAGGGTTACCGCGGCGCCACAGATGTACGACGCCCGCAAAGTAGAAGAGATGTTCCTGCGCGTGATGAAGATCCCGGCAGACGACGTCCTGAACCCGGTGCCCGGCACTGAGGACATGGATCCGGTATCCGAGAACGTGGCAGCCGCTATGGGCCGCCCGGTCTACGTGTTGCCGTCACAAGACCACATGGCCCACATGATGATCCACATCCCGTTCCTGAAGTCGCCGCTGTTCGGGTCTAACCCGGCCATCGCCAAGACCTACCTGTACCCGATGGCCATGCACTTGCGTGACCACCTGCTGAACTACTATCTGGTTGAGTCGCACAATGCCGTCGACATGGCGCAGAAGCAGAACCTGATAGAAAAAGACGCACACGAGCAGGTCAAGGTTGTGCTGCAAGTCCAGCAGTTCATCGAGAACCAACTGGGATCGTTTGCACAAGAACTGGCGCAGCTGGATCAGTCTGCACAGCAGTTCAAGCCACAGCCCCAGATGCCGCCAGACAGCAGCTTGCAGGTCGCGCAGATGAACAATCAGCTGCAGGGTCAGGCATTGCAGCAGCGGGCACAAAGCGATCAGGCCAAGCTCCAGCAGCAGACACAGCTGGGTCAGGCCAAGTTGCAACAAGACGCGCAGTCGGAACAAGCCAAACTTGCTGCCAAGCAGGCAGAGCTTTCCCAAAACGCGCAGCTGGAGCAATTACGTCAGATGGCAGAGTCGCAGCGTGACGCGACCGACATGCAGACACGTGAGCGCATGAACACCGCCGACAACGACACAGCCAAAATGCTGGCTGCCGCCGAGATAGAGTCAGGCGAAAAAGTAAGAGTCAGTACAGGTACAGGTATAAACCCCAACCCCTAGGAGAATTGTATGAGCGACAAACCAACCACAGGCACAGTATCAATGGCAACCGCAGCAGTTAAGCAGAAGCACCGTATGGCAGCTGGCGAGAAAGTCACCGGCCAGACCCTGCCTTCAGCGCCAAAGGTCGTCAAGACCCCTGCATGAACGTAGAGACAAAGCTATTGAATCGCCTCAAAGCCGAGCAGCAGTCCTATGCTGTAGAAGCCTTGAAGCGCCCCCAAACACGAGATGCTTTCGAGTACGGGCATCGTGTCGGCGTCATGGCAGGTTATGAGGCCGCCCTTAATGTACTACTTAAACTATTAGACGAGGAACAAAATGGTGATAACGACCTCTGAGAGCGCATTGGTAGAGGCTTTCCCAGCAGTAGAAGCTGGAATTCAGCCTTTCGGTAGCCGCGTTCTGATACAGATTCGAACCCCCAAGAACAAGACCTCTGGTGGGATTATTCTTCACAGCGAGACCAAAGACACTGAAAAGTGGAACACTCAGGTCGGCAAAGTAGTGTCGGTTGGCCCTCTGGCGTTCAAGAACCGCAACACAATGGACAGCTGGCCTGAAGGCAGCTGGTGTAAAGAAGGCGACTTTGTGCGCGTAGCTAAGTACGGCGGTGATCGCTGGGAAGTAGCCACAGACAAGTCCGACCAACCCGCCATGTTCGTCATATTCAACGACCTAGACATCATAGGCCGGGTAACTGGCGACCCCCTCAAAATCAAGGCATTCATCTGAAAAGGAGATGACGTATGGCTGAAGTAATGAAAGAAGACGACGAAAAAGACGACATTGTAATCATCGAAGACAAGGCGAAAATGACGCCTGCCGATGACGACCAAGAAGACGAGCGTGCTGTCCAAGCCGAAGAGGACAACGCTGCGGACGACAGAGAACGTGACGCTATCCGCGAACGGCGCCGCAAGGAAAAGGTTGAGCGTAAAGAGCGCCGAGACAGCGCCATCAAGCGTGACAAGACCGAGCTTGATTTCCTGCGTGGGCGTAACGACGACCTTGAGCGGCGGTTGACTGCCCAAGAACAGCGTGCGTATCAGGGTGATATCAGTGCCTTAGACCAGAGCATTGCCCAAGCCAAACACCAAGCACAGCTGGCCGAGCAGGTAATTGCCAAGGCCGTGAATGCTGGGGTAGGCGAAGACGTCACCAAGGCCATGCGTTACCGGGACGAAGCCCAAGCCCGCCTACAGCAGCTGGCCTACGCCAAGCAGCAGGCAGCCCAGCCACGTCAGGCGCCCGCCATTGACGACCGCACCATGCGGCATGCTCAGGAGTTCATCAACGAACATCCTTGGTACGACGCTCAGGGCCGGGACGAAGACTCGTCCATCGTCATCGCGATCGACCAAGCGATGGGCCGGGACGGTTACAACCCACAGACCGAAGAATACTGGATTGAGCTTCGCAAGCGTGCCGCCCGCCGGATGCCTGAGAAGTTCAACAACAACAATAAACGGGAAGACCGGGAAGACCGAGAAGAGCGCGTTGCTCGTGGCGGCCCCGCGGTTGGATCCGGCAGGGAACATGCCCCGGCATCGACCCGCAAAGAGATATACATCAGCCCCGAACGTAAGCAGGCACTGGTGGACGCTGGCGTGTGGGAAGACCCGGTCTTGCGCATGAAGTACGTCAAACGCTACTCGGAATACGACAAGCAAAACAGAAGCTAAAATAACAGTTGAACTGTTTGCGTTTTTCTGCTTATCACCCTATACTATTTACCAATCGCTGAAAGGAGCGACCATTATGACCGACGAACGCCTGAAAAAATCTGCTGGGGAAAACCGCGAAAGCCGTGCGATGAAAGATCGCGCCGTAACTGAAAACCGCGAGATTACCGACGACGAGCGGGTAGAAATGTTCCGTCAACAATTTTTCCAATCAAGTTTGCCTGATTTACCGAACATTGCAGGCTGGCATATGTGCTGGCTTACAACGACTAACCCTCGTGACTCTATACACACACGTATCCGTCTAGGATACCAAGCTGTAAAACCAGAAGATGTGCCGGGCTGGGAGTATGCAACTCTTAAGACTGGAGACTGGCAGGGATTCATTGGGGTGAACGAGATGCTGGCTTTTAAACTGCCCATGTCCCTGTATGAAAAATACATGACAGAAGCGCATCACGACGCTCCACTCCGCGAGGAAGAAAAGCTGACTGATACCGCTGAGTTCTTGGAGCAGCAAGCACGCGCATCTAAGTCCAAACTGCAGCTTGGTGAAGGCAATTCTGAGATTGGTCAACGCAGGGAAGCTCGTTTCGATCTTTCCTGACCGAACCTTTAAACCAACTTGGAGTCACTATGTCTACGACTAGCGCACCATATGGTTTTCGTCCGTCTTTCCACAACAGTGGACAAATGCGTCCGAAAGCCTACACGATTGCCAGCGCATACGCTGCGTCAATCTTTTCCGGCGACCCCGTCAAGCTTGTAGCTGCCGGGACAATCGAACTCGGCTCATCTGATGGTACCCGTTCAGGTACAACTGATGGCATCACCCTGCTTGGCATTTTTGCTGGTGTTGAATATCTTGATTCAACCGGCAAGCCTACCATTGCACCGTTCTGGACTGGCGGCACTTCAGGCACATCTATTGTTGCATGGGTGTACGATGATCCAGAAACTCTGTACGACGTACAGTACGCCAATCCGGGAACTCCGGGCACCACATCGGTTCAAGTCGATGTTGGCGCTCAGTGTGACTGGCGTGTAGCTTCTCCCGGTGGATCCACTTCCACTGGCATCAGCAGCACGTACCTTTCAGCTGTGCAGTCCACTTCTGGTCAGTTCCAGATCACCGGCTCTGCATACCTTATCACCGACTCTTTAACTGATGCTTATGTAAACATGACCGTTCGCTTGAACGAAGCTGCTTACAAAGCCCCAGTTAACGCAATCTAGGAGGCTTAGACAATGGCTACCCCAATGCGTAGTACAGATTTTAGATCTGTAGTTGAGCCTATCCTGAATGAAGTTTTCGACGGCGTTTATGATCAACGCGCAGACGAATGGAAAGGCGTATTCCGTGAACAGAAAGGCATCCCACGCAACTACCACGAAGAACCAGTTCTTTATGGTTTTGGCGCAGCGCCTGAGTTGCCCGATGGTATGGCTGTAAGCTACCAGTCTGGCGGCGTGCTGTTCCTGCAGCGTTACCTCTACAAAGTCTACGGTCTGGCTTTCAGCTTGACCAAGGTGCTTGTAGAAGACGGCGATCATATCCGTATCGGCCAGACCTATGCCAAACACTTGGCACAGTCCCTGATCGAAACGAAAGAAACGCTGGCTGCAAACATCCTGAACCGTGCCTTTAACAGCGCGTATGTTGGTGGTGACGGCGTATCGCTGACCTCAACCAGCCATCCGATTGTTAGCGGTACATTCAGCAACCAGTTGAGCACCGCTGCTGCACTGTCCCAGACCTCGCTTGAGCAGTTGCTCATTCAGATCCGCAACGCTGTTGACAACAACGGCAAGCGTATCCGTCTGACTCCTACTCAGATCGTGACTGGCCCAAGCAACGTATTTCAGGCCGAGGTTCTCCTCAAGTCTGTTCTGCGTGCTGGCACTGCCGATAACGACATCAACCCT
This sequence comes from uncultured Armatimonadota bacterium, assembly GCA_903881535.1. Taxonomy (GTDB): domain Bacteria; phylum Armatimonadota; class Armatimonadia; order Armatimonadales; family Armatimonadaceae; genus CAIRTT01. The sequence goes on along the minus strand of CAIRTT010000455.1, from coordinate 8,736 downwards.
GTGAAGAGCATGGGTCTGTTGACTAAAGGTCAGGCCAACCTTTCGCGTATCACCTCTACCACCGCATGGTGGGTACAGACTGATGCTCCAGAAGGTTTGAAACTGATGATGCGTCGGGCATTGGAAAAGTCTATGGAAGGCGACTTCGAGACCGACTCCATGCGCTACAAAGCCACTGAACGTTACACGCTGGGATGGACTGACCCACGTGGCGTGTTCGGTACGGCGGGAGTTTGATGTAAGAATAAGCCCCGCTGAGGAAACTTGGCGGGGTTTTTACAACCGGGGAAACCCGTGTATCTGACAGCCCCCGGCTGACGACATGCAGACAGATACACCCAATACTCGCATGTGAGGATTTTGCAATGGCTAATACACATTTTACCGGCCCCGTTTATTCCGCTAATGGCTTTGTAGGTGATATCACTGGCAACGTCACCGGCAACGTCACTGGCAACGTCACGGGCAGCACAGCTGTCGGCATCATAACCCATACCCCCGTATCAATTAACGCTACCGCGACGGCTACTGCCGCTCAGGTTGCATCTGGCTACATCAAGTCTACTTCTGCCGCTGCTACCACAATCACGCTGCCTACTGGTACGTTGCTGGGTGCTGCTTTGGGCGCAGTTCAAGGCACCTGTATGGAACTGTACATAGACAACACCGCTGGCGCTTCGACCATAACCATTGCTGTAGCGGTCAACGGTATTTTGTCTGCTGCCGCTGCTGCCGGCGCTGGCGCTGGTTCTGGTCTTCTGACCATACCGTCTGGCGTTACTGGCCAAGCCTGCTTTAAAATAATGTTCTCCAGTGCCACGGCGTACACGTTTACCCGTGATTCTTAATTCAGCTCAAGGGGGTCTCGGCCCCCTTATTTTTAGGAGACCAACATGGCTGATTTAGTAGCATCACAAACATTGCTTGACGGTGAGCGCCTGTTCATCGGCAAATACACCAACATTTCAGACGGCACTGGCGAAACGGCGGTTGTGAAGATCGACGTGACCACCTTGGCCGTCAACGCATATGGCCGCGCATGCAATGGGGTCAAGATCAACAAGATCTGGGCCAGCACGCACGGTATGGAAGTTAGGATCCTGTGGGATGCCTCGACCGACTTGTTTACGTGGGTAATCCCGCAAAACGTAACCTACCTGATGGATTTTTCATCTTTCGGCGGTTTGCAAAACAACGCAGGTACGGGTGTGAATGGTAATGTCGCGTTCACCACTTCTGATATGACATCGGGCGACATGTACACCATCGTCCTCGAATGTATCAAAACCTACGCCAGCGCATAAGGAGCCACCCATGTCCGTCGGAAAAGTCAAAGATTTTAATTTCAGCAAAACCGCCAAAGACATGTCGGCTGCCAAGTGCGCCGGTTATTCAATGGGCGGCTACATGAAAGGCGGCTCTGCCAAGATGGGCCAAAGCGTTCAGATGGCTAAATCAAACGCTGTCCAAAAAACCCTTGCCGGTCAGAAAATGACCAAGATGGCCAAGGGCGGCAAGATGGATAACTGCAACTACGCCAAAGGCGGCGCAACCGCTGGCAAGATCATTGAAGAAGCGACCGGGGAGAAATACCCAAGCCGCAAGGCAATGGTCAGGCATGAGCGGGAAGAAACTCCGCGCATGCAGAAAGAAGAGATGGTTCAGCGTTCTATGGTCAAGGGGGCAATCCCGCGCCGGCAGTACCCGGTAGCGCCGGCTGGCCCCATGATTGCGCCTCGTATGGCTGCTCCAATGGCCGGCCAAATGTCTGCCATGAAAACTGGCGGCTCGGCAATGTCCAAATCTGGAATGGCAAAAGTTGGCAAGGTGATGGGTGAGTTCAAGTCTGGCGATCTTCACTCTGGCGCCAAGGCCGGCCCTAAAGTTTCTTCGCGCAAGCAGGCTATTGCCATCGCAATGTCTGAAGCAAAAAGCATGGGCAAGAAAAAGAAGTAACGTGTCATCTTTGTTGATTTGACTTATACTTCAAGCACCGGGGTATGCTGTACCAGCACCCAGCTGACTATATTCTAGGGTTAGTATGGCATATTCTGGTAACGTGGGTGAAATTACATTCAACGCGCTGAAGGTTGTTGACCACGCCTTCAGGCGTTGCCGCTTGCCGGCTCAGGCCATCACCTCTGAAATGCACAGCTACGCGCTTGATTCGCTGTCGTTCCTGCTCTCCGAACTTGCCAACATCAAGACCCCCAGCTGGTGCATTGAGAAAGTTATTCTCCCGATGTACCAGAATCAGCCAGTCGTGTCGTTGCCGCTTGGCACAATTGACGTCCTGAACTTGAACTATCGCGTGCTGCAGCTGTTGAGTGGGACTACGGTCACCACCTCGACGTCGTACACTGTGAGTTTTTCCTCTGCGACGGTCGTCAATACGATTGGCATCACTTGGTCGGCAGCCGCGGTGGCCGTCAACTTCCAAGTGAGCGATGACGGTTCCACGTGGAACACAGTGGGCAGCTCCAGCGATGTAGCAGCAGCCGGCGACATCACGTGGACTGACATATCGGGCGCCTTGGCCTACGCATATTTCCGCATAACGTCGGCAAGTCCAATTGTCTACAGCGCCATCACCATTGGCAACATGCCCCAAGAAATTCCGCTTGGCCAGTTGAGCCGAGACAGTTACGTCAACCAGAGCAACCAAGTATTCCCCGGTCGCCCATCAAGCTACTACTACCAGCGTGATCTGCCCAAGCCGATCGTCCGGATCTGGCCAGCACCTTTCGTGGCCGCCGAACAGGCCCAGCTGATATTGTGGCGCCACCGCCAGATCATGGACACCAACAACCTGCAGCAAGAAGTCGAAGTCCCGCAGCGTTGGCTCGAAGCGATTATCAACGGCCTAGCCGCCAAGGTAGCCGCAGAGACCCCGAGCGTAGACATCAACCTTGTCCCGATGCTTGAACAGCGGGCAGCCGCCAGCGTCCAGCGTGCGTGGGATGGTGACAACGATGGCTCGCCAATACAAATAAATCCGGGCATTGGAGTGTACACCGCATGAGTGTGTTCCTAGATCCGGGTGGGCAGGCAACTTTTGGGATTGGCATTTGCGGTCGATGCTCCCGCAAGATGTTTCTGTCCGAGCTTTCTTCAGACCCCAACTATCCGGGGCTGATGGTTTGCGAAGCAGACAAGGATCAGTACGACCCGTACCGTCTGGCACCCCGCGCACCAGATAAGATTATCTTGCCGTTTGTCCGTCCGGATACCCCTATCAACACGAACCCTGCTGGCGTTATTCAAGAAGCAGGCGACGAATTCATCATCACAGAAGATGGTGAAAGATATTTGGAGATGTGACGAATGTCAGACGTGCCAAGTAACCTTATCCCGACCCGAATCACGCAGCTCCCGCTTGCCCCCGAGGCATCCGAAGACTCGTTGATGATGATCGTGTATCAGGGCAACAACTACCAGATCCGCGTTGGCGACCTGTTGAGCGTTGCTGGGGTTCCTACGAGCACGCAGGTGATCGCTGGGACTGGCATGACTGGCGGTGGCCAGCTTACAGGCAACGTCACCCTGAGCGTGGCCAGCAAAGGCATAGGCAGCTCCCTGATGGATGACACAGGAGTAACCGCTGGCGTTTACGGCAACGCGACCAACATCCCGGTGTTCACTGTAGATTCCACTGGCCGAGTAACGGCAGCGACGACCATTGCTGCCACACCGTCGACTGGTTACGTTCCTGTGACCCGCCAAGTGATTGCTGGGACAGGCTTGAACGGCGGCGGCCCGCTGAATGCGAACGTCACCCTGAACGCCAACCTATCTGACGCCTTGCCATTGGTTGGCAACGATTCTGGCGTTGCTGGCACCTCGACAAACATTGCAAGGGCCGACCACCAGCACCCTGCTATAGACTTGACTTTGGACGCTCAGGTAGACGGCATACTGCCGCTCAACCACGGCGGCACTGCCCGCAGCATGGTAATGCAGCCCGGAGCCATGATCTGGTCTGGATCCGACGGCTTGTACGTTAGTGCAGCCGGTGTAGCGGGTCAGGTGCTTATCTCCGGCGGCACAGCGGCACCTACTTGGGGTTCGGCTCTGGTTATCAGCGACCAAGCAGCTAATTTGGTATACGCAAGCCCGGCTAGTGGCGGGGTTGGCCCGACAGGATTCCGCTCGCTGGTCAATGCGGATTTACCGGTTTCCGGCGCTACGGCCAACACTTACGGTTCGAGCACGCTCGTCCCGGTAATCACTGTCAATACCAAAGGCGTCGTTACCTCAGTAACAACCGTATCGGTTTCGTCCAGCGGAGTGACATCGTTTACTGCTGGATCCACCGGCCTGACACCTAACACTGCCACAACTGGGGCAGTTACTTTGGCCGGCACGCTTGCAGTAGCAAACGGCGGCACGAACATTACGTCTTATACAACGGGCGACATTTTATACGCTTCGACGTCTGGCATTTTATCGCAGCTGGCTGACGTGGCGACAGGAAACGCGATCATTTCTGGCGGTGTAGGCGTCGTCCCGTCCTACGGCAAGATCGGCCTGACCACGCATGTTTCCGGTACGTTGCCTGTAGCAAATGGCGGTACGGGACAAACAACGTATACCGATGGTCAACTTTTGATCGGAAACACGACCGGCAATACGCTTTCAAAAGCCACGTTAACCGCTGGGACTGGTGTGACCATCACCAACGGCTCTGGCGCAATTACGATCAATGCAACAGGCTCGGGCGGTACTGTTACAAGTGTAGCGCAGTCATTTACTGGCGGTTTGATCTCCGTCAGCGGCTCTCCAGTAACCACAACCGGCACATTAGCTCTTACGGTAGCGGGAACTTCTGGCGGTATTCCTTATTTTAGCTCGGCTTCGACTTGGGCTACTTCAGCGGCTCTGGCGGCTAACGCTTTAGTGATTGGTGGCGGTGCGGGCGTTGCCCCTTCAACCACAACAACGGGCACAGGGGTTGTTACCGCGCTAGGTGTTAACGCTGGTTCGGCGGGCGCTTTTGTAGTGAACGGTGGCGCACTTGGGACGCCATCAAGCGGGACGCTGACTAATGCAACTGGTTTGCCGCTTACTACTGGCGTGACCGGAACATTGCCGATTGCCAATGGCGGCACTAACAGCACGGCGACTGCTACCGCTGGCGGTGCGGCCTACGGAACGGGCACAGCTTACGCGGTTACTGCGGCAGGCACAGCGGGTCAAGTATTGACTTCAGCCGGCGCCAGTGCCCCTGCTTGGGGTGGTATTAACGGGGGCACATTCTGATGATTGAAGAATTAGTTGCCAAGATGTTCAAGAGCCGCAACTCTGCGCACTTGAGCCACTGGAAGACAAAGTCCTACGCCGAGCACAAGGCTCTGGGTTCGTACTACGACGACATCATTGATTCGCTCGACAGCTTTGTAGAGGCCTACCAAGGCACGTTTGGTATCATAGGCGACGTACCCGACGACACCGACAACATCATCAAGCTGATCCGCGAAGATTTGGTTTGGATAAACGACAACCGCGAAGAAATATGTCGAAATGTGCCGGCCCTTGAAAATATAATCGACGAGTTGGCTGGCATTCACATGAAAACGCTCTACAAATTAGAAAATCTGAGGTAACAATATGTCGCAGACCGGCTATACCCCAATCCAGCTGTACCGCACAACCACAGCAGCGGCTGCGCCTTCTTCCGGCAACTTGGTGGCCGGTGAGCTGGCAATTAACATTGCAGACGCTGACATGGCGCTGTATTCCAAGAACAACACCGGCACTGTTAAGCGGCTGATCAATAACCCGGCAGGTTTGAAATATCCGATTGTTGACGGCACAAGCGGTCAAGCGGTCACCACTGACGGTGCTGGCAACCTTACGCTTACGACTATCACCCCCGCTACAGTATCAGTTCCTGCGGGCGCACAGATATACACTGCACTTAACTTTGGAGGATTTTAATCATGGCCGTTACAGCAACCCCGATTTTCGCACAAACACCTTACGCAAAAACACTTACGTTAGTGGCGCAGACTGCGTGTACCACTCGCGCACCTACCGCTACAGCGTCTCTTGCAGGAGCTAACATCACTGCCTTTGTTCCGATCTCAACTAACGGACTAAGGATTGACGCTATTCAGGTCAACGCTGCCGGTACAAGCATCTCTACTGCCAACGCAGCTAACCTAGTTGATATTTGGCTATGGGACGGTACGACTGCGTTTATGATTCTTGAGATAGCAGTCACGGCTGTTACGCCAAGTGCTACAGCAGCAGCGTTCACCACAACCTATACGTTCCCAGCACCATTGATCTTGCCTGCTGCATTTGCTTTGTACGCAAGCACGACAGTGACTACCACTGCGGCTGGTACTGCATTACAAGTTACTGCCTATGGTGGAGCGTACTAAGATGACAACGGTTTCTTCTGCATTCACTTACAATCCGGTGCTACAGCCGAATCTGGTTAGGGCTACGCTGACGAGTGCAGTAGAGCCTACGACTATTACGACTGTTGCTGCTACAGGGACGATTATCTACGAGATCAATGCTCAGTCGGTTCTGTACGCTAGTACCAGTGCAACGGCTAACTGGACGTTGAATATTACGTTCTCCAAAGCGCAATCGTTGAACTCCTATCTTGCAACAGGTCAGACGGTTTCCTGTGTGCATATCGTTGCTCAAGGTGCTACTGCGTATTACAACAGTACGCTTCAGATAGACGGCACTGCGGTGACTCCCAAGTACCAAGGTGGCACTGCGTGGTCTGCGGGCAACGCCTCAAGCTGGGATGTCTACGTTTACACCATCACCAAGACAGCCGACCGCACGTTCATCGTGTTCGCCAGCCAAACTCAGTTCAAGTAAGGAATAGCTTATGCCGATGGTTATCACAAGAGGTGCTGCGTCTGCTAAAGCGTTTGGCTGGAGTGGGAAGACTGGTGGCTTTGTAGGCTTTAGTAACTTTGTCGCGCCAAGAACGATGAATGGGTCTTCAGCCGTTGTTAGAATACAGTCAATAGCCGTTAATTCTTCTAATAAATTTGTAGCTCTAGGCTCCGATAGTATCCCCGGCTATATGTATGCCGCCTACTCAACTAATGGCACTACGTGGACTACTCCCGCTCTTTTGAATGGAGTCGGTAATAGTGGCACTATAACAGCAGCCGCAGTTAATTCTTCGGGGCTATTTGTAGCCGTGGGTTACAACGGTTCTATTAACGCAATAGCCGCTTACTCAACCGATGGTACTACGTGGACTACCCCCTCTGTGATGGGTGGTTCCGCTAATGTTTACATGCAGGCAGTCACAGTTAATTCTTCAGGGCTATTTGTAGCCGTAGGTTATGGGTCATCTAATAACTCGCCATACTTTGCGACTTCAACTGATGGCATTACGTGGACTACTCCTAATAATATGAACGGTTCTACTGCTTATGCCCGTATGAATGGAGTAGCTGTTAACTCCTCTGGCCTGTTTGTAGCTGTGGGTAACAGCACCGCCGCGAATATGTACCCGCTGTACGCAACATCAACAGATGGCACTACATGGACTACTCCCGCTTCGATGAACGGGACTTCTAATTATGCCCCAATGCAGGGGATCACTGTTAACTCAGCGGGTAAATTTGTAGCAGTTGGGTATGATAGTAATGGCTACGCCCGTGCCGCTTACTCAACCAACGGCTCTACGTGGACTACGCCTGCGTTGATGAACGGTTCTAGTACCGGTGCGCTTATGTATAGAATAGCCGTAAATAATACAACGGGTAAATTTGTAGCGGTGGGTAATACTGGATACCTTAGCCCGATGTACGCCACATCCGCAGACGGCACTACGTGGACTACTCCCGCTGCAATGAACGGAGCGATCACTCCTGCGTATGTGAGGGGTCTAGCGGTGGACTCTACGGGATTATTTGTAGTTGCAGCCTCTGGCTATGCGAATACAAATACCTCATTAGCCCCTCTTTACGCTTACTCATGGGACACCGTTCAACCGGCAGGTCAACAGGCGTATTTAGTTGCTGGAACTTACTCATGGGTCGCGCCTGCGAATGTTACTAAAGTAAGCGTGGTAGCAGTTGGAAATGGCGGAAGGGGGGCTGTTCAAGGCCAATATTTTGTTTGTATAGGCTGTAATCTTGTACCTTATACGTATGGCGGTGGTGGTGGCGGCGGTGGGGCTATTGCGTGGGCTAATAACCAGACAGTAGTACCCGCTAACAGCTATACCGTTACAGTACAAGCAGGAAATGCGGGGGCACTTAATAGTTCTTTCAGCACGTTTGCTTCGGCAAGGGGAGGGGCAAATCCCGGGGCAGCTTGTGGTGGTACTGGTGGAACCGTAATAACTGGCACGGGCTATTCCGGCGGCGTGGGCGGTGGCGGATATACAAATGTAGCAAGTTGCACACCCGGCCCCGCTGCTGGCGGCGGTGGGGCGGGTGGTTATGGTGCCGCAGGTGGTGCTGGCGGTAACGGTGATTTGAGTGGTAATAGCGGTGGTTCTGCTACAGGTGGGGCGGGTGGTGGTGCTGGCGCAACGCAAAATACTTGCGCTGGCGCGGGTGGCGGCGGGTCTTTTGTAATGGGTACTCTAGCACCGTGGACTAACACAACGGGGACTGGCGGTAGCGGCACTGCTGGTGGGGCAGGTGTTTATGGACACGCTTGTACTTATATTGGCGGTGTGGCAGGAACGGATCGTGTTGGTATTACTGCCGGAGCTGGTGGCAATTTCGGTGGCGGTGGTGGTGG
>CAIRTT010000454.1 GCA_903881535.1 uncultured Armatimonadota bacterium | reverse complement strand
GCCATTATCGAAGCGATTGGTGCGGACAAAGTCGTGGCCGGCGCGGGTGGAAATGACACACGTCATATCGCAAAGCTTGCCGCGGCGAGTGCAGCCAAAGGCGTCGCGGGCATCCTCAGCGTCGCTCCGTATTACAATAAGCCCTGCCAGGAAGGCATTTATCGTCACTTCCGCGCCATCGCCGATGCGGCAGCCATCCCCGTTCTCCTCTACAACGTGCCTGGACGGACGATCGCAAACATCGATGCCGCCACAACCGAACGCATTGCCTTGGATCAGGAAAATGTCATCGGGACCAAAGAGGCATCCGGGAACATGATGCAAGTCGCTGACATCGTTTCGCGGACGCCGGACACCTTCGATGTCTATTCAGGCGATGACGGTACGCTCCTCCCGCACCTTGCGGTGGGTGGCTGTGGCATCATTTCGGTGATCTCGCATGTCGCCACGCCGCAGATGAAGGATGTTTGTAATAAGTGGTTTGCCGGGGATGCCGCGGGTGCGCGGGAAGCATTCTTGCGGACGCTTGGCATCACGCGGATGATTTTCGCACAGCCAAGCCCAGCACCTACCAAGGCGGCTTTGAGTCTGCTCGGAAAGCCTGCAGGTCCCGTTCGGTTGCCACTCGTTGACCTAAACCAGTCCCAGCTCGAGACCCTGGCGGCGTTTATGACGGAGCAAGGGTTGATGTAGGGGGTGCTGGTTGATCAGCTGGATAGAAACTGATTACTTAGAATCCTTGTTTGCCTTCGTCCATAATTTTGCAAGCTTCTGAATATGTTCGGTGACTGTCGACTTCCAAGTTTCTTTGATGTCGACTCGCGAACCAAAGTAGCCAAAACTCCCTTGCTCAAACACGTCTGATATTACGCGTCCAGATAAGCCAGTTGTGCCTCTGCGCACAGCTGTTTTTATGGTGTAGCAGGATGTTGGGTCATCATTAAGCGATTCAATTGAAACTTGGATTGACCGAGTCGTTAGGTCCCATTCGAAATAATCTTTAATGATCTCTTCAAACGGAGATTTAGATTCAAATTTTGAAACTTCTTTGACAGAGTCTTTGGCTTCATCAAAGGTCGTTATGGTGATTTTCGGACAATAGATGCCTAAAGTTACTTTTAGGTGGGCCTCTAATTCAGATTCAGAAATGTGCTTCTTAGCTTGGTCACTCAGGAAGACCTGTATTTGGGCTGACTTAAGGCCGATTAACTCTTCAGCGTCTGAATCGACATCTTTTGTGATTCGAACGAGCCATCCAATGTACTCCAATAAGAATTTTGAGTTACTGTCAAGCGAATCACCATTTTTGTTTACGTTTGAAATGTAGGTGATTGGAACGCCAATTCGATTGTAGAATTCTGCTAGTGGCACAGCAAATGTCAGCTGTTCACTCTCCCCAAGCTTGCTTGATACCAGTCCGATCACATCACCCTGATCATTGAACAATGGTGAACCGCTTGACCCTGGTGAGACTGCAGCGGAGACTTGAAGGAGGGATGTTTGGTCAACAGTTCTCTTTCCCGACATCAGCCCTTCTGTAATCGTCTGCTCAAGGCCTCGGGGGGAGCCGATTACCACCACCTTTGAGCCCACTTCTTGGGAGGTGCCTGTAGAGAATGTCAATTTTGACGGTTCTGACGAATGAAATGCAACCCAATCCTGTGTAGGGTTCATGGCAACGACCCATCCAAGCGGGATCTCACGTTTGTCAGGAAAAACTGCCTTGATATTCTTTTTGCCTTCGATTACGTGATGTGCTGTGTAAACATAGCCATTCGGTGCAACAAAGCCAGTCCCAGTCGTATCTTCAGTCTTAATCGTAACGATGTAAGGTGAAGTTTTCTTGAACAGTTCAGCTGGACTGATCACAGATTTTTGTGCTGAAACGACTCCAGTTGGTTTGGTAGCCTGAGGCCTACTTGTCGGTGAAATCAGGGTACTGATGCTGATGGCTGCTGCGATTACGACGATCATTGAGGACACTCCGTTTATCGGTATCCCTATTATTGGAAGGCAATGATCAATTCTTAGACCTAAATTGTGTCTTTCCTCAACTTGACTTCAAGCATCACACCAACACCTACCGCCACCTTCTCCCTACCACGCCGCCCACCGCCGCCAAACACACGCCCCAGCAGCACCAGACAAACCAGTCGCCGAAGCGGGTGAAGAGTGTGATGTCCTTGATTGGCTCGATGACGACATTTAGGGCGCCAGGCTTCATCGCAGGGAGGAGCGCCGCGCTGCCGCCGTAGGGATTTTTCTCTACACGCCCGGATGCCTGCACAACTCCCGTCAGACCTGTACTGGATGCGCGCACCATCTGCCGACGCACCTCAACGGCACGCACCACCGCTGTGTCAAAGTGCTGCTTTTGCTCAATCGTGCCATCGTAGGTCTGGTCACTCGTTACGTAGGCAAGCGCCGTCGCTCCGGCATTCACACTGTCGCGTGAAATGTAACCAAATGCGGTTTCGTAGCAAATGCCAAGGCCCAGCTTGACGCCGCCGGCACTAACAACACCAATGCGCTGCCCTGGCGTGTAGTTCGGATAGTTCACGCCATAGCGCTCGAAAATCGGATCCAAATACTGACGCAGCGGGAAGAACTCACCAAATGGCACCAGCTGCCGCTTTGCGTAAGCATCCCCGATATGGCCATTCGGTGCGAAGTCCCGAATCACATTGCCAACATCCCCACTTTGCCGATGCTCACCAAGACCCGTGATCAGCGTTGTGTTCCACGCCTTTGACATCGTGGAAAATATAGGGAGATCGCTCTGTGTAACCGGTACGGTGCCTTCCGGCCAGAGGACAAAGTCGACAACACGTGGATTAGGCGATGCATCAGGATTCGTCTCAGGGCTTGCGGGATCCGCACCGCCGCTAAACTCCTTGTTCAGCTCCCGAATCCGCGTTGCAGTGATATCCGCATACTGCTGAAGTGCGCTCCCACGGTCCACGCCGCGGTCTTCATTTCCTTGCACTAAAATGCCAAAGGTACGCCCTGGATAGTCTGAGTCCAATGTCCGTGCGAACCACGATGTGATGCTAAAGAGGCCTAGCAGACCTTGAGATGTCACCACAGCCACCGCCAGAATCGCTGGTTTCAGACGCCGCGTCATGGCCGCGTGCACCAGACATCCACTGACAAACACCGCGCTCGCACTCACACCCCACGCGCCCATAACCTCCGCTGCCTGTAACCACGGCAGCGCCATCGGGTCGCTGAACACCGTAGATGTTAGAAACCAGGGGAAGGCATACGTGCCCGTGGAGCGCGCCCACTCAAAACAAACCCAGGCCGCCGCGAACACCAGAGGGCGAAACCGATTGCCGACTTTCGGCAACACTGCACCGCAAATCAAGCCAAAAATGCCAAACAAGATCGTCTCGAGCAGCACCAAGCCGATGTAGGGGCCATCATCGATGGCGCGCATCCACTCAACACCGATCCCGTAAAGCGCCGCCGCATGGAGGGCAGCATAAAGCATCGCCGACCGGGCACGCTTGCTGTGCGCAATCAACCACATCAGGATTCCCGGCGCGACCCACGCCAGCGGCCAGATGTTTAAAGGCGAAAAGGCGCACCACATGAGTGCGCCTGAGAGGAGGGCGATGCCCGGTTTTGTCCACCATCCACTGAGGATAGCTTTCGCCTTTACGCTGCTTTTTGCCAAGCGCTAGTTTCCTGGAATCCAGGATTCGCCAGGCTTCACCGATGCTGCTGTACGCGCCATCAGCTCCGCCGCATTATCGGCATCCGCGAGGGAAACAATCTCACACGGCGTGTGCATATAGCGCAGCGGAATTCCGACAAGTCCGGTGATCATGCCTGCACGGCTGACCTGCATCGCGTTTGCATCCGTACCTGTTCCACCACCATACACCTCAATCTGGTATGGGATTTTGTATTCAACGGCCTGTTCTACGAGTCTGTCTGCGAGCTTGCGGTTCGCATTCGCTCCGCGGAGAATCGTAGGTCCATTGCCCAGCTTGACATCCGGGTGCAGGCGCTTGTCCATGCTCGGGAAGTCCGTTGCAAATGTGACATCAACGGCGATGCCGATTTCAGGGTTGATACCAAAGGCGCTGGTCTTTGCGCCGCGGAGGCCAACTTCTTCCTGGACGGTGGCAACCGCGAACACGGCGGCTTCCGGCTGAAGCATCTTGACGCGGCGAAGCGCTTCGGCAACAGCCCAAGCCCCTACACGGTTATCAAATGCGCGGGCTGCAGCACGGTCACCAACGAGGCGGGTAAAGCCTGCATCGATGGTAATCGCATCTCCGAGCTGAACCCCGGCATCGATGGTTTCTGTGCGATTGACCGCACCAACATCCACCCAGAGGCCTTCCAGCACAGGCGCCTTGGTACGCTCATCGGGTGTCATCACGTGAATAGGTTTCTTGCCGATAACACCTGGGACGGCGCCCTTACCGGTGTGTATCTGAACACGCTGTCCAACGGCATTGGTGAGGTCATGCCCGCCAACACGGCTGAAGAAGATATAGCCATTTTCATCGATGTAGCTGACTTGGTAGCCAATTTCATCGATGTGGCCGGCCAGCATGATTTTTGGGAAGCCTTCCGGGTTTACCGATGCGATGACGGAGCCCATGGCATCCGTTTCGATGGTGTCCGCAAATGCGCCGACATAGCTGCGGAAAACGGCTGCATTGCGCTCTTCGTAGCCACTTGGGGATGGTGTCTCAACGAGTTCCTTCAGGAAATCCAGTGCTGCATCATTCATGGTGTCTGTCCTTAAATTTGAAGCGCAATGCGCTCTACGTTACGATTTTCGGCAGGATATTACCCAAACCTCACCCTATAAACGACTAAATCTGTACATCCAGCTGGTCACAAAGCCATGTGTAGTCCCAGGAAAGGTCACGCATTGCATCGTACCGGCCGCTTGCACCGCCGTGTCCGCTTGAGAGATCGGTAATGAAAAGGAGTGTGTTGGAATCTGTTTTCAAGCGGCGTTTACGTGCAACATACTTCGCCGGCTCCCAGTACATCACCTGTGAGTCGTTGTACCCAGTACGCACCAGTGTGCTCGGATAGTCCTTCGCCTCGAGGTTGTCATAGGGGCTGTAAGCCTGCATCCAGTGATATTCCTCTTCGATATTGGGATTGCCCCACTCGATGTATTCGCCAACCGTTAGCGGAAGTGTGTCATCGAGCATTGTGTTGATGACATCCACAAATGGCACATAGTTCATCACCAGTCTGCAGAGGTCGGGGCGTTGGTTGACGACGGCTCCTAGGAGCAGGCCACCGGCGCTTCCGCCGCGGATGGCAAGCCTTTGTGGATGCGCGTAGCCTTCGGACTTCAGGAAATCACCGACAGCAATAAAGTCAGAAAATGTATTTTGTTTGTGCTGCATTTTCCCGGCATCGTGCCACGTCTTACCGAGATCTCCGCCTCCACGGATATGCCCGATGGCGTAGACAAACCCGCGGTCGAGGAGCGAGACGAGGCTGCTCTGGAACTGGACAGGGATGGTGATGCCGTACGAACCATAACCATAGAGAAGACAGGGCGCGGTTCCGTTTATAGGTGTGTCTTTGTGATGGACGATGCTCACCGGGATGCGTGTGCCATCCGGGGCCGTCGCATGGAGGAATGAACTGACATAGTTTGTCGTGTCAAAGCCTCCAAGGATTGCGGTTTGCTTTAGTAGCGTGAGCTCGAGAGTGTCGAGGTGGACATCGTAGATGGAGCTTGGCATTACCAGTGAGCTGTACGAAATACGCAGCGTGGTTGTGTCAAAGCAGTGATTTTGGTCGAGTTTGACGGTGTAGGTTGGCTCTGGGAATGATACGAGCTGGTCCTGCCCGGTTGCAAAGCTCAGGACACGCAGCTGTGGTCGCCCACCGCAGCGCTCGCTAATCACGAGGTGCCCACCGAAGCAGTCCACGGATTCGCGCATCGTTTCCGTGTCAACCCCAAGCACCTCTGTCCAGTTTTCCTCTTGAGGATCGCTAACGGGTGCGGCCACGATACGGAAAAGCGGCGCGTTTTTGTTTGTCCGGATGTAAAACAGGCCATCCCGGTGGTCGAGGTCGTACTCGTGCCCATCCTCGCGGGGAAGCACAACCACTGGGGATGCCTTAGGGTCATCCGCCAAGATTGTGTGAAGTTCGCTCGTCGTCTGGCTGGTGGTTCCAAGCACGATAAACGCATTGTCACGGGTTTTGGTCGCAAATACGCGGAACAGGGCATCGGGCTCGTGGAAGATAATCGTCCGCTCTGTCGGGTTACTCAGGGATGTCCGCCAAATGGTGTCGGAGCGTTTTGCATCATCTTCGGTGACGATGTAAAGGCTGTCGCTGTCATTTGCCCAAATGATGCCGCGGGCTTTGCCAAAGCTGGCGATGTCCAAGCCGGTTTCGAGATCGCGAACGTGGAGCAGGTATTCACGAAAGCCGGTGGTGTCAACGGAGTATGCGAGGTAGCGGCCGCAGTCGGTGATGGTCACAGTACCCAGCGAGAAGAAGGCATGGCCTTCTGACATTTTGTTGCCATCGATGACAATTTCTTCGACATCCGATCCGATAGGTTTTCGGCAGTGAATGGAGTACTGCTTTCCCTCTTCGGTGCGCATGTAATAAGAAAAGTTACCTTTGCGGTAGGGGACACTGATATCGGTTTGTTGGATGCGGCCGATTAGTTCATTGTAGAGATGGTGGCGTTTTTCCGCGAGGTGCGCGGCCATGCGGTCGGCGTAAGAGTTCTCATCCTCTAGGTAGGAGCGTACTTCCGGGTTGTCTTTCTCACGCAGCCAATGGTACTCATCGATGCGTGTAACACCATGAATGGTGTGGGTGACGGGAACCTGCTTCGCTACAGGAGGCGTGTGGGAACGGACAAACATGTATGGCACAGTGTATCAAGGTGGCTTTGATACCGTGGGCTCACCTTTACTCATGAAAACACGGTGTCCACCGGTTACGTGAGCTAGGCCTGTGTCTGCGTAATCCAGCGGGTAACATCCACAACTTTCATCCCCGCCGCATGCGCGCTGATAAAGCCATTTACACCATCTTCAAAGACAACGCAGCACTCCGGCGCGACCCCGAGCCGCTCAGCTCCAAGGAGAAATGGCTCTGGATGAGGCTTACCATGGGTGACATCTTCAGAGCCGATAATGACATCGAAGAGATCGATGATGCCCGTGATACGCAGGGATTCCCGAACGACCATCCCGAGACCGCCGCTCACAACGCCCATCGGGATTTTGCCGTAAAAACGCCGCGCTTCCGCCACGATTTCCGGGAGCTCGGTCACACTTGGAACGAGAGCGTGATAGGCCATTTCTTTTTCATCCGTGAGGAGATTTAAATCAAATGCGCGCAGTCCCGCGTGATTGTCGGCGAGATACTCGAGCACTTCCCGCGCGGGCGTGCCCGCAAATGCGTAGAACTCTTCCACCGGGAAAATGTCTTCGAAGCCATGTGCATCGAGCATCATGTGCCACGCCTTGTAGTGCAGAGGCATTGTGTCGACAAGGGTGCCATCACAGTCGAAGAGGATGGCGCCGGGTGTTTCCACCAGCGGAAACGTCAAAAATGCGGATTTAGGTACTTGGCTCACGGCATCAATGGTACCGCAGGCGGTTTGTATGCGTGTTAGGCATCCGGGGAAACGATGCGCTCGCGCACCGACCGAAAGCGGACGGGGCATTTGGGGAGGGTGCGCTTGGCGCGGCGAAGTGCCGGGGCTTTGATTGCAATCACTGCAACGATGAGCATCGTGACTGTGCCGCCGATGGTTAGGGCGCGGACGACATTTGTGGATGCGGCGATGCTACTTGCGATGATGCTTCCGGCGGGTGTCAGACCAATCATCAGCCAGCTGTGCACGCCCATCACGCGGCCACGAAGGTGATCTGGTGTGGATGTCTGCAGCAGGGTGTTGGCGGTTACGAAGAAGAGAATCATGCTGAAGCCGACACCGATGATGAGCCATCTTCCGATAGCCATGCTGCCGCAGTTGGCCAGCATCAGGGAGCAAAACCCCCAGCAGAAGGCGGCCCCGAGGAGGAGGTGGCCTTTGTTCTGGATGCTGCCGGAGAACGTGGCGAGGAGGAGGGCTGCCGCGAGTGCACCAACTCCGCGCATCGACATGAGCGTGCCGTAGCCACTCGCATTTGCGTGCAAGCCAAACTTTGCCAGCGCAGGGAGGAGAATCCAGTCGCCGGTCATGAAGAGGGAGCAGCCCGCGAGGAGGGAGACGAGGGCGATGCCAGCCCGGTAGGCCTTGAGATAGCTTGCGACTTCTGTGAGCTGTGAGCCCAGCGCTTGTTTGGACTTTGCGACAGCGGTGCGCCCGGCTTTAACGGCAAGGAGGCCACCGATAACGCCGACATAGGAGAGGCCATTCATGATGAAGCAGAGGCCAACGGCGGAGGTTTCGGGGCGTCCTGCGCCGAGGCGCTCGATGAGCTGTGCGGCGACGAGGGGGCCGATGACGCGTGCACCATTGAACATCGAGCTATTGAGCCCGATGGCATTTGGGAGGTCATCTTTGCCGACGAGCTCAATGAGAAATGCCTGGCGCGCGGGCATGTCAAAGACCTGTGTGATGCCGAGGAGGCCGGCGAAAATGGGGATGTGCCAGAGCTTGATATGGCCTGTAATTACGAGGAGGCCCATGGTGAGGGCGAGGATGCACTGGATGACCTGCATCGAGAGAATGAGGTTACGCTTTGGCATCCGGTCCGCGAGTGCACCGCCGATAAAGGCCCCGAGGAACATCGGGAGTGCGCCGAGGACGGCGACGATGCCCAGCCACTGGGATGCGTGTTTTTCAGAATCAGAGAGCAGGGTGACGAGCCAGTTTTGGCCTGTCGATTGGACCCAGGTTCCGATGAGTGAGAAGAGTTGTCCGATGTAAAACCAGCGGTAATCCCGGTGCCGGAGGGCGGTGAAGGGGCTTCGGCGGCTGGTTGGAGTGGGGGGCATGCAAGGTTTATACTACCCGGCGCTGGTGTGCGGGTGGTCAGGTATTGGGGGGCGGGTGTAGGATAGTGTCCCGATGACACCGATTGTTGACCAAGCCCTGAGATACCTCTCTGCCGCATTGCGCGGGACGGAGTGGGATGGCGGTTTGTGGCTGGTGGGCGGCGCGGTGCGCGACCAGCTTCTGGGGATTGACACAAGCACGCCGGATATCGATCTTGTGCTTGAGGGGGATGCGCCTGCGGTTGCTATGCACCTCTGGAAGGTGCGTGCAGCGAGTCATCACCCGGTGACCTATCCGGCCTTTGGGACCGCGATGGTGCATATAAACGGTGTTCAGATTGAGCTGGTGACGGCGCGTGCAGAGACGTATCGCAGCGGGAGCCGCAAGCCGGTGGTGACGCCTGGGACGATTGCATCCGATGCCGCACGTCGTGACTTCACGGTCAACACATTTTTACAGCATATCGATACGCGTGAGATTGTGGATCCGCTGGGGATGGCGCGTGCTGACCTCGCTGCGGGGATTTTGCGTACGCCGTGTGACCCGGATATTACCTTTACGGATGACCCGTTGCGGATGCTGCGTGCGTGTCGCTTTGCGGCAAAGCTTGGGTTTGTGCTCGATGAATCGACCCACGATGCGATTGTTCGGCATGCGCACAGATTGGCGCCCGAGCATGGGATTTCGGCGGAGCGTGTGCGGGATGAGCTGGTAAAGACGTTGCTCGCAAAGGGTGCGGAGGGTGGCTTTGAGCTCATGCGAACCACGGGGCTTCTGGGACACTTTTTACCCGAGCTCGGTGCGTTGTATGGGGTGACGCAGAATGCGTGGCATATCTACGATGTGTGGACGCATACATTTAGGGTGCTGGGTGCGCTGCCAAAGGATGCGGGGATTGTGCTGCGGCTTGCGGCGCTTTTGCACGACATTGCGAAGCCACAGACGCGGAGTGTTGGGGCGGATGGTTCGGTGCATTTTTACGGCCACGAGGATGTTGGAGCTGACATCGCCCGCGGGATTTTGGGCAGGTTGAAGTTTGACAATGACACGATCCGGGATGTCTGCGAGCTTGTGCGTTTGCATATGCGTTTTGGGCAGGTAACGGATGATTGGTCCCGGACGGCGCTAAGGCGGCTGGTGCGTGCGGTTGGGTCGTATCAGGATGACTTGTTTGTGCTTGCGCTGGCGGATGCGATTGGCAGTGGGACCCCTGTGCGGATTGATGTGGATGGTTTGAAAGCTCGCATTGCGGATGCGTGTGCGGGCGTTGATGTCGCATCGGCGGTCTCGCCACTGGACGGTGGGGCCTTAATGCGTCTCGCCGGGGGGCGGCCGGCGGGTCCATGGCTTGGCGCGGTCAAGCGCTATCTCGAAGGGTTGGTTGTGGATGGCGACCTCGCGCCTGGCGATATGCTGCGCGCAGAGACGCTTGCGCTCGACTTTCTGGCTCGCGAGCCGGGGTAACTGGTTGCAGTTGGTCGTTCGCATTACGTGTGCGGTGCGGGCGAGGTGGCCCTGTTTGTCGTTGTTTGGCAGCTGACGATCCTGGAACAAGCCGTCTACCGGGATGTGGTATCAGCTGTGTGAATTCGTATTTCAATACCGAAACAGACTTTCGGGAGTTGACATTGGTATCGAAGACAATGTTGACCGCAGCGAGAATCGCATCCGGGCCAGGGTATTCACACCGGCCCATCGCCGCAAGAAACGCATCCCAGTGGCTTTGTTGCAGCCCGCAGGCTGCGAGCATGTACGGCACATACGGTGGGATGTCCGTTTCGATTGCCATCGTTTCCGTGATTAACAAGTACAAAATCGCCGCCTGATAGACCTTGGCGCGGCGCCTCGGACGCACCGCACAGGTGTTCGAGAAACTGACATCCCCTGCAAACAGACACTGTAAAAGGTGGAGCGTTGGGTTGTCGCTCAACCAGGCTGGCCGATCCGATGTTGCATTTCCAAGCTGTGCATCCTGCTCGACAATATAGGTTCCATCGGATGATGGACGCTCCAACGCTACAGTCGATACCCGATGGACGTTGCGTCGTAGCCTGTCGAGAAAGCGATGCTTTGCGGTTTTAAACAAGAGCCGGATGAAGTGGATGTCGGAATGAACCTCTAATTGCCTTCGCTGTATCAAGTGGATGACGGCTTCCCAAGCTTCGATCGCGATGTCCTCCGCTTCGAAAATGGCAAGCGCCGTTTGCATCCGCAAAATCCGACGCTCACAAAAGAGCTGAACCTTGTAAAAATGCTGCTTGAACAGCTCACGATGGAGCTTTTCTGCAAGCTGCATATCGCCATCCCGGTACGCAATTCCAAACTGCTGTGCAAGGACGGATGGTGTGGATTCCGATGTGCATTTGGCTCTGGGAGCAGAGCTTAAACTGGCTGGGATAGGGCGCTCAATAGACATGCCGCCATTCTGCACAATCACAAAACATCGCACAATTGTTAAAAGTGATAATCGGATTTTTTCAAAAAGTTTGTAATGATGGCCACAATTTGTACGATAAGTATGCTGACTGTCTGGAATTTGCTGTGTTCTGATTGCGTTGAGTTTGTAATGGTTGCCAAATTCTACGAATTAGGTGCTTGGGAGCAGCTCACAAGATCGCATAAAAACAAGGGGTTGTATTCCATCAAATATTTTTGAAATTCTGTGTAGTAATCGCATCACTTTCTACGTTTAGTAGAGAGTGGAACAACCACAGTTTGCGGGCACGGCTGAGCACCGGCACCCATCGAGAACTCCGAAACGGTTATACTTACACCATGTCCCATGATTTAAATATTGTCAACGCAGCCGTTGATGCTGCCCTTCCTACGGCTTTGACCGAGCTTGCCGAAATGATTGCTATTCCAAGCGTGGCCGCGAAAAGCGATTCCCCGATGGAAGAAGGTGCGGCAAAAGTTGCCGAGCTTCTCAAGAAACGCGGATTTGAAGCGGAGCTTATCGCGACGTTCGGTGCGCCTCCGGTGGTTTTTGCACAAAACCTCTCCGCGGGTCCCGATAAGCCCACCGTGCTCTTCTATAACCACTACGATGTCCAACCTGCGGAGCCACTCGACCTGTGGGACAGCGATCCGTGGACGCTGCGGATTGATGGCGACATTTGTTATGGACGCGGCGCAACGGATGACAAAGGGCATATCAGCGCCCGTTTAATGGCCATCGATGCTCTTCTCGCAGCAAACAACGGGACTCTTCCCGTGAATGTTAAGTTCATTGTTGAGGGTGAAGAGGAAGTTACCAGCCTCCATCTCGCGCAGTGGATTGATGAGAATCGTGACCTCCTCGATGCCGATGTGACCGTGTGGGAATTTGGCGGCGTTGACCACTACGGAACGCCGGAGATTATCTGCGGCCTTCGGGGTATCGCCTATCTCGAGCTGCACGTACAGACGATCGCCTACGATGGCCACTCAGGCTTCATCGGCTCACTGTTCGAGAACGCTGCCTGGCGGCTTATCTGGGCAATCAACAGTATCAAGGGACCGGATGGCCGCATCCTCATCGATGGCCATTATGCTCCGGTTATCCCCCCGGATGACTATGACCGCGAGCTGATGGAAAAGCTTCCTAACATCGAGGACTCACTGCTCGCTGAGTACAACATGCCGAATTTCCTCGGGGATGTCCGCGGCGTGGAAGCGAAGATTCAGCAGGTGTTTGAACCAACCGCAACGGTCTGTGGAATCGGAAGTGGTTGGCAAGGCGAGGGTGCAAAGACCGTCCTCCCGGCCAACGCGATGGCGAAAATGGACTTCCGTCTCGTCCCCGATATGGATCCGGAAACCGTGATTGCAGCTTTGCAAAAACACCTGATTGATCATGGTTTTGCTGATGTTCAGGTGCATTACCTCGGCGGGCAGCGCCCGGGGCGTGTAGATCCACGACACCCGATGGTCAAAAAGTGTATCGATACCGCCCGCACAGTTTACGGATGTGAACCAGTTGTCGTACCTCTTGTCGGCGGCTCTGGACCGATCTACCCATTTATCAAAACACTGGGTCAACCTGTCGTGACTTGTGGCGTTGGCTATCCGGGTGGACGCGCACATGCACCAAATGAAAACCTGCGAATCAGTGACTTGCTGCTTGGGGCAAAGCACACTGCACATTTCATGCTGAGTCTCCTCGACGCATAAGCGATGTCGCAAGCCTTGTTCTAGGAACTTTACGAACTTAATGTGAGCAAGGCTTAGTTCGGTATTGATGTGTTGTGGCGGCGGTTTCAGCCATCAGGGGGATGTCGCAGTGTTCATCCCGCAGGTGGGCTTACGTTTGGCAGGGTTAAATCGTGGTTGCTCGTGGAGACCGTTTTCCCACTCCATCGTTTTCGACTGCCGTTCAGCTTACACGGGTAAGAAGTTGAATTGGCGGCGGTTTCAGCCATCAGGGGGATGTCGCAATGTTCATCCCGCAGGTAGGCTTACGTTTGGCAGGCTTAAGTCGTGGTTGCTCGTGGAGACCCGTTTTCCTACTCCATCGTTTTCGACTGCCGTTCAGCTTACACGGGTAAGAAGTTGAATTGACGGCGGTTTCAGCCATCAGGGGGATGTCGCAGTGTTCATCCCGCAGGTAGGCTTACGTTTGGCAGGCATTGAATGAATAAACTGGTCCGGAATTTATTGGTTGCACTCTGGTTGGTTGCGATGGCGATGGGCGGAACCCTCTTGCTCATCAACGCCCGACTCACTGCGCCGCCACCTGGCATCCCGGTCGGAAAAGCCGCACCTGACCTCGAATTCACTGCCTACGATGGCCGGACGATTCGCCTTAAGGATTACATCGGGCGCCCAGTCTTCCTCGTCACTGTCCCACAGCTCAATGATGATGCCATCCGGGTTTGTGAATCACTGAAAGAGCAAATGGGCTTCCTCGAGTCTGCAGGTGGCAAAGTCTTTCTGCTCGCCAACACCGATGTCGCTACCGCGAAAGCCTTTCATGCACGCGGCAAGCTGAACTTCCCCGTGCTCATCGACCTCCGAGGCAGCGTTGCACACACCTTTGGCGCTGAAAAAAATCGCATCGAGACCATCGTCGTGGATGCAAAGGGGATGGTCAAATTCCACATCCGGGATGTCGACATTCGCCACCATGGTCCGCAGCTCCTCGCATTCGCGCGGACCTGTAACGATGAAGTTGCTGCCGCCCGCTCGAAAGGTATCGGAAAACCCGTTGAGCCTATTTCCATTACCGATGCATTCAGTGGCAAAATGACACCCCTTTACGGAGACCGCAGCCAAAAGGCCACGCTGGCCATCTTCATGAGCACACTCTGTCCCTGTTCAAATGCCTATAACGAGCGTGTTCGGCTGCTGACACTCAGTGCGAAAAAGCGTGGGCTGCGAACCGTTGTCATTTACGCAAATGCGGATGAGACCATCGACAACGTGATCACCCATGCCAAACAGTCAGGCTTAGTTGGGCCGGTTCTCCACGATGCTGACCAGGTCGGGATGAAACACTTTAAGGCTGCCGTTACACCGGAGGCATTTCTGATGGACCAGCAAGGTGTGTTGCGCTACGCGGGCAGACTCGATGACCGCCGCGAGCAGGAGCTGGTTAAGAATGCCGTTCTGAACAAAGCCATCGATGCGGTGCTTGCTGGCAAACAGCCCCCCGCTGCAGAGCCGGCATTCGGATGCGCGATCACGGCCAAGCGCTAGACAAACGGGATATGTGGCTTTGCTGCAGCATCACGGAGACGCGCCATAAAATCCACGCGTGAGATTTCGACTGCGCCTAGCGCCTCAAAGTGTGGTGTTAGCTGCTCGATGTCCAGCCAGGTGATTCCAAGCGAACGCAAGTGGTCAATCAGAAAGAGAACGGCGAGCTTTGAGCCATCCGTGACACGGGTAAACATCGACTCGCCGGAAAACACACCCGCCACAGAAACACCGTAAAGCCCGGCGACCAGCGTCTCGTCTTCCCAGACCTCGATCGAATGTGCATCCCCCAATGCGTGCAGATCGGTATACGCCTTTAGCATTTGCGGAGTGATCCATGTGCCATCCTGGTCTGCTCGCGGTACTGTCGCGCACGCCTCCATGACGGTGCGGAAGCATTTGTTGATGGTGAATGTGTACGTGCTATTACGCCGTCGGCGGGCGAGGCGGTCTCCAACATGGAGGTCATCGAAGTCCAGAATGGCGCGAGGATCTGGCGCGAACCAGAGCAGCGGGTAGCCTTCATGCGGCCATGGAAATATTCCATTGGCGTAGCTCAGCTGCAGCATTTCAGCCGTGATGGGACCGCCAATCGCGACGATGCCTTCCTCTGTTGGTTCTGGCAGAAATTTTGGCATCACCAGCCCAGTGGGGCAAGCTCCTTGTCGAGGTGGTTAATGACGTAATCCTTGACGGCATCTTCAAGACTGGTGAAGGGGCGCGTGTACCCCGCCGCCCGCAGCTTCGTCATTTTGGCTTCTGTGAAGTACTGATATTTGCCTTGGAGAGCATCAGGCATCTCGATGTACTTAATCACCGGTTCCTGTCCGATACCGGCATAGATGGCAGTTGCGAGGTCATTCCAGCTGCGCGCCTGCCCAGTACCCAGGTTGAAGATGCCATTTGCTGTTGGCGTTTGCATCAGCCATGCGAGTGCATCAACGACATCTTTGACGTAGATGAAATCGCGGACTTGTGCGCCATCCGCGTATTCAGGTTTGTAGGATTTGAAGAGCGAGATGGCGCCTTCATCGCGGATTCGCCGATGCGAGTGCAGCACAACGCTTGCCATATTGCCTTTGTGATATTCATTTGGGCCGTAGACATTGAAGAATTTGATGCCTGCAACGTGCTCGAGGAGGCCGGCTTCGTGGAGGCGGACATCGGAGAGGTGCTTTGAGTAGCCATACATATTGAGCGGGCGGAGGCTGTATGGATCGGATGTGTCATCAAAGCCGTTGGCGCCATCCCCGTAGGTCGCCGCACTGCTGGCGTAGATGAAGCGGATTTCACGTTCGACGGCCCACGTCGCAAGCTCGACCGTCCATTTGGCGTTGTTGTCCATCAGGTAATCGGCATCGCGTTCCGTGGTTGCGGAACACGCCCCGAGGTGGATGATGGCATCGATGTGTCCGATGGAGCGGTTGCGGACTTTGCTCGAAAATTCATCCCGGTCGATGTAGTCACGGTACTTGAGTGGGACGAGGTTCTTCCACTTTTCAGATGTGGCGAGGTGGTCAACGACGAGGATGTCGGTGATTCCAAGCTGGTTAAGCTGCCATACCATTGCGCTTCCGATGAAGCCTGCTCCGCCTGTGACGATGTACATCAGGGTGATGCCTCCGATGTTTAGAATACCGCGGGCGGTGTGGATGTCTCAAAGCGTTGACTGTGGCGGACGGTTGTTTTGGAGGAGGGAGAGTTTATTCTTTTTCTCCAGAGGTCAGAGGGTGCCTGCTCCGCCGGTGACGATGTACATCAGGGTGATGCCTCCGATGTTTAGAATACCGCGGGCGGTGTGGATGTCTCAAAGCGTTGGTGATATCCAGCGCGGGTGTTTAGGTCAGAGGAGAAAGAGTTTATTCTATTTCTCCAGAGGTCAGAGGGTGCCTGCTCTTGTCACATAGGAGCTGCAGCATTCTGGATGGCTTGTGCCTAGGCAACTCGTAAGGCATCCAATGATGATAGGGAGCCACGGGCTCGGTCTGCCGGAATATTTGACCGAACCCGTGGATGTCTTTATAAAGAGCAACCTCCATGCCATACCAATAGGTAGTTGCACAGTAAATCAATAAAGCCTGTGAAATCGGGCGTGTCATTTTGTGCTACAGCGTGCACTCTGACGGTAATTGCATTATCAGCCATCGCCTTAGCCACAACGGGAACCCGGGCATGCATGCTGTGGTACCAATGTGTGGGAGCTAATTCACTGTCGAATTCCATCTGCCATTGCTGGCAATTACTTGGAAAGGAGAAAGTGAATATGCTGAACCTACTTAAGGATCTGGAAGCGATGATGACGGGTGTCATCTCGGTATTGTTTCAGAGCCCTGATGTTAAACCGATAGATTACTAAGTCTAACGGTTAGGGATTGACTTCCGGTGCCCCCGAGCATGAGGTTTCCATGCAACGATTCGGTAGGCAACCGGGAGTTTTTTTGTTATTCGTTACTTTTACGCAATGTGTTGAACGTATGCTTCATCCAAAACTGAGGAGAGAAACCAGCTTTCCATGCGACGCCAGTCCCAATCTAACTAGAAACCCCAACCCCAATACATGCCTCCGGTACAATCT
>CAIRTT010000453.1 GCA_903881535.1 uncultured Armatimonadota bacterium | reverse complement strand
TTATCCGAGTTGTGGATGCTGATCGTACTCAATTGCCAACCTTCTTCAGTGTGGGGAGTGGATTCCCATTCGCCTTCCAGAATGCCAGAACCTCGGCGAGGAGCGCATCCCGGATGCTAGGTTCCGCAGCAGAAAGTTCCTGCCGCTCTCCAGAGTCGTTCTTCATATAGTAGAGCTCTACGGCTCGGTTTCCAGGCACATTGGATGCACCACCATCCAGGAGCCACTCTTCATGGTACACAAAAAGCTTGTAATCACCTTTTCGCATCACGGTAACGGGCCGTGTGCGAAAAATCGGATCTCGACCGCGCAGTACTGGTGTATCCAGATACCCCGGAAAGTGCCAGAAGATCGCACGTTCAAGATTAAGATCAGCGCCATCTAAGGCTCTAACAAGCGATATTCCATCCAACTTCCAATCGGCATTCACCGTCGCACCTGCGATTTCACAGAGGGTTGGAAAGATATCCACCAGCGTCACAGGAGAATAGCATGCAGTGCTGGCTTTTGTATGCCCTGGCCAATCGATGATGAGTGGGACTCGAATTCCACCTTCGTAGTAGGCTCCCTTGTTTCCACGGAGGGGCTCCTGGGGTGACTGTTGCGTTGCGCCATTATCGGATGTAAAGATCACGACAGTTTCTCGTCCCCGTGGAAGGGCACGGATTTGCTTGATGAGAGAGCCAATTGCATCATCGAAATCTGCCAGACACGCTGCGTATTTCAGTTTCTGCCCACGCAAGCCCGTTATTTGCAGGCGTTCCAGTGTCGCGGTTCGCGCTTCCAGGGGTGTGTGAATACCGTGGTACATCACGGCTGCAAACCACGGTGTATCTTTCCGTTCCGTTGCCCACGTGATGACATTACGGTTGGTGGTGTACATCGCCTTCGGGTCTGTGGAGGCGGTCAGAGCGGTTCGTTCGGAGACCTTGCGACTCTCGATGGCATCACGGAACACGGAGAAGCCCTGTTGTGTTGGCGATGCGCCATCAGGTCCCCCGAGGTGCCATTTGCCAAAGAGAGCTGTTTCATATCCCGCGGAGCGAATGGCTTTTGCGATGGTAGGGGCTGTGGGGGCAAGTCCACTCTTGTTAGGGACAGGCTCTAGACGCATTTCATCCACAGGTCCACGCTTGGTGCTATCGACCGCATAGACGCCGTGGCGTGCGGTGTACTGACCACGCATCAGGGATGCGCGACTGGGTTGGCAGTTTGCCGCGGCGGCATACCCTTGGGTAAACACAACACCTGCTTTGGCAAGCGCATCGATGTTAGGCGTCTTGAACGCTCCATCGTTATAGCCAACATCTTTCCAACCGAGGTCATCTGCGACAATCAGCATTATGTTTGGCTTGTCTGCTGCAATGGAGGGGCTCACTGAAAGCGTGAAGCAAATCAGTGCGCAGAGAACCTTAGTTAGAAGTGTGTTTTTCATTTCCGGATGCCCAGCCAGATAGCGTCACCCGCCACAATCAGCAAAATGTTGGGTCTATCTGCTTTCTTTGATGCGCTCACGGAAAGCGTAAGGCAAAGCAAGGCACAAATGGCCGTAAAGACTCCCCTTGTTTTCCCATCTAAAAGTACACCTCTCAAGGCTGCTTGCCTGCCCTAAGCTGCGTCAGCATCCCCTTCATTTTGACTAGAACATCCGGGTTAGCCGATGCAACATTACGGTCCTCATGCGGATCCACATCCAAATCGTAAAGCTGGTCAGCATCCAAGTTGCCCGTCTCAGTCCCCGTCAACGGCAGATAAGCCTGACCCTTGCCAGCCGGGATAAACTTCCACTTTTCCCAACGCAATGCCAAACGCCCTGCGTGCTCAACACTGTAGTTGCGCTTTCCTGGACCTAAACCTCGGATGGCATCACTGACATCCAGACCATCTTGTGAAACTTGCCCTGTTTGGCCGCCGCCTAGAAGCTGGTCAAAGCTCGCAAGCATGTCCACCAGGCTGATGATGTCGTTGGCTATACGCCCCGGTGCTGCTTTACGGACATCCTCAGTTGAATGGCGCTGACCCGCAGGCCAGCGGACGAGAAATGGAACCCGTGTCCCACCCTCAAAGAGGCTGTACTTCCCACCGCGCAGCGGTCCTGCCGGCTTATGGTCACCCAGAAGCGTTACGGCTTGATCCTGATAGCCATCATCCACGACCGGACCATTGTCGCTGGTAAACACAACGATTGTATTGTCAGCCAGACCATTCTTATCCAGCGCTTTCAGGATCGCACCAACCTGCGCATCGAGCTGGAGAATCGCATCCCCGCGAGGGCCCATCCCCGACTTGCCCACAAACCGTTTATGTGGCACACGCGGCACATGAATATCGTGCGTCCCGACATACAGAAAAAACGGCTTGCGCTTGTTGTTGCTGATGAAGGATGTCGTTTCCCGGATGATAGTGTCGGCGATGTCTTCATCCACCCAGAGAGCTTTCTTGCCACCTGTCATCCAGCCGATACGCCCGATGCCATTGACGATGGTCATATCGTGGCCATGGGAGTGCTTTTGTTTGAGGAGCTCGGGGTTTTTCCGTCCGGTTGGCCAGTCTCCAATCCGTTGTTTGTAATCCACCTGAATCGGGTCAGCGGGCTCGTGCCCGACAACATCCCCGTTTTTGACCCACACCGTGGGGACGCGGTCGACGGTTGCCGGAATCAAGTAGGTCTCATCAAATCCGAGTGCGTTTGCACCGGGTGCGATATGTTTGTTCCAATCCAGCGGGGATGTCGCATTTCCAAGACCAAGGTGCCATTTGCCGATAGCGCCCGTCGTGTACCCAGCATCCTTGAAGCGACGTGGGAGCGTTAGACGTGCTGGATCGATGATCATCGCGGCATCCCCGGGCAGCACGCCAGTCCCTTGTTTGCGGAATGCGTACTCGCCGGTCATCAACGCATAGCGACTTGGCGTACAGGTCGCCGCAGGCGCATAGGCATTTGTAAACCGGATGCCCTCGTTCGCAATTCGGTCGATGTTCGGCGTCTTGACCCGGGTCGCGCCATTCGCGCTGATGTCGCCATAACCGACATCATCCGTGAGGATAAAGACCACATTAGGCCTCCCCACCTCCGCCACCCTCCGCTGAATACGCCCGGCCGCCGTGGCCCCGGGCATCCCCCAAATGCCAATCGCCGTACCCGCAAAAGCCACTGCCCCGATGAGTCCTGCCAGATGTCGCATCCGACGATTATACGGGCTTCACTTCAGGCTGATGCAGCGAAAGCTCACATTGGATGCCCCTGTGTCGCGGGCACCTTTTCCGCGTCCCGCGACGCGGTAGCGCACACAATAGTCTGTCGAACACAGAAAACTTCCACCTCGCTGGACATACTTGGTCAAACCCGGCTCATCCGGGTCAAAGCTCTCCATTGGTCCAAGCGGGTCTATTTGGCTGTGCGATTTGTAGGCATCCGGTCTGTAGAAATCCGCCGTCCATTGCCAGCAGTTACCCGCCATGTCGTAGAGGCCATAGGCATTGGGTGGATAAGTTTTGACAGGGGATGTCCTTGCATAGCCATCCCGTAGCGTATTGATGTGAGGAAATGTGCCATCAAAGAGGTTTGCCAGAGGTTTCGCCGCATCGGATGGTGCCATATCGCCCCAGGCATACGGCTTTTGGTTCAGACCGCCGCGAGCGGCGAATTCCCATTGCGCCTCTGTAGGCAGCTGTTTTCCAGCCCACTTCGCGTATGCAATGGCATCATCGTGGCTCACATGTACCACGGGGTGGTTCATGCGGTAATCAATTGTAGACCCCGGCCCTTCCGGATAGCGCCAGCTTGCACCCTGGACATAGGTCCACCACTGGGTGACATCATTTAGGCTGACCTTCGATTTTGGCGGCGTGAAAACGACGGAGCCTAACTTGAGTTTCTCTGGTGGGACGCCGGGAAAGTCCGCGGGATTCAGTGGTTGCTCGGCAGTGGTTTTGTAGCCTGTCGCTGCGACAAAGGCGGCAAACTCTGCGTTTGTGACAAGGGTTTTGTCCATCCAAAAGCTGGAGATGGTGATTGTATGGACTGGGGATGTGTCCGTAAACAAATCTGTATCGCCACCCATCTCAAAGCTGCCGCCATTGATCAAGACCATGTTTGTATGGTCAGCGGTGACAGTGATAGGGAGCTGGGGTGGCTTGGCTGGCGGTTGACATCCCTGTGTGCCGAGGAGAATCATCGCTATTGGGATGGCTTGCCAGCCTTGATTTCGGTCCATGGACATGTGCTAGTCTGTGAGGTAGTACTCGATACTGGAGACGACCCGGACTGTTTTGAGGTGTTGGTTTTCCTGATCGCGGTCTTCGACGGAGAAGAGTCCCTGGTCAGCATTTTTGATTTTGCCGAGGCGTGAGCCGCTATCGGTTGCAAACTTTTCTGCGACCTGTCGCCCCTTTTGGGTGGCTTCTTCAATCATCTTTGGCTTTATCTCATTGAGCTTCGTGAACAGGTATTGTGGGCGGGACCCGCCACCATTGTCGCCGCTTGAGAGCGTAATTCCAGCCTTGCCTAGGACGGAGAGGTTGTTGAGGGCAGTGCGTACTTTGGCGATGTCGGTTGTGTAAACGGTCACCCCACGGCTACCTGTGTAGCGGAATTCTGCACGCTCTCCGCCTCCCCATTGCTGGGCGAGCTTATCGGTGACATTTGGTGGTGAAACGGAGATTTCACTGTCTGCAAAGCCCTGTTTCTTGAGAAATGCGCGAACGGTTTCCGCATTTTTGTCCAGTGTTCCATAGAACTGGGTGAGGTCATTGGATGCAGCGGAGAAGTTGATTGGCCAGAGGGCGATGTTGGCTTCGACTTCCTTTTCGGAGAGGCCTTTCACTCCTACGGTACGGTCTAGCTCCTTGAAGCGAACAATGGAGTTGCCGAGGGTGGTTCCGAGCCCAATCAGGCCGACGACGATGGCGGCTGCTAGAACAGTGATGTTACGGGATGGGAATTCCATGTTTTTGTCCATGCCTGTCAAACGGTGTTAGTGCATTGTACGGGTGTCTGTTGGATTTGATTCCTAGTTGTTGCTTGGGTATGCCGAATGGCTTGTTGTGGATGCATTTGGATGGATGGAAATCAGGTGCTCGGCATCCGGGCAGAGGTTTTTGAGAATGGCTTTGAGGCGGACCACTTTCGCAGCAAGGACTGTGTCGGTCTTGATCCTTGCAGCGATGTAATCCCGATGCGTGATACTGAAGGCGAACAGCTCGGCTTTGTCTTCTTCAACACCGGTGGTTGCGTAGTGCGTAAGAAACCCTGGCATGCTATCAGTAAGAGCTCCCGTGTTACGTGTTGTTTGCGCATTCACGCCGCCAGTGCCGTAGCGAAAACCCATCGGGTTGAGCGCTGTCCATGTGATGTCGTTGTAGACATCCCCGTCATCCGCGTGGTCGATGAGGTGAAAGAACTCATGGTGCAGCACGTGTTCGGGGTAGCCGGGAGATTTTGCTCCCCGCTGTGTGTCGATGTAGAGAGTGTTATGTTCCCAGTCGGGAATAGCGGCGCGGAGCTGCCCTGCATACGCAAGCTTTGTACACAGAACGATACGGGCACAATCTGCCCGTGCAAACAGTGCCGTTGGGTAGGTACTGAATTCACGTTGGATGCGGACAGCAGCATCCAGAGAATCATCAAATGAACTGGGCTCACAAGAAAGATCGCCATCACCTACACGGACCACAACCGGTGCGTTCAGCTCCACGCAAGGTGGCGTGGTGAGCATCGGTCGGAGAAGTCCAAGACAGGTGATGGCGATAAACATCACGATTATTTCAGTGGATGCTTAGAACGTTGCGAGGCGTGTAGTCGCATCTCCAAAGCGGTCAAGCTTTACGCCCATCCGGTCCATGAGGCCAAGGTAAAGGCTGCAGACCTTGCGGTTTTCATCCCCCTTGTCACGGTAATTGATGACACGGCCAGTCGTTAGGGTGCCGCCTAGGCCGCCGATGGTTAGCACTGGGAGGTGGTTGTTATCGTGAATCGATCCCGAGTACATGTTGGACAACCAGAGGAGGCAGCAGTTATCGAGAACGGTTCCGGTGCCTTCCGACATCGCATCCAGCTTGCCAGCCAGGTACGCGAGCTGGGTGATGTAGTGGCGTGTGATGCGCTCGTAGCCGGCGGAGTTGTCATCGTGGGATGCGATGTGGTGGCCATCATTGACATTAAGGAATGGATAGAACAGTCCAGAGAGGTCACGACACATCAGCATCGATGCGATACGTGTCTTGTCGGTCTGGATAGCCAGGGCGACGATGTCACACATCAGTTTCATGTGTTCGCGGAGGTCTTCTGGGAGGCCATCATCCGGGCGCTTCATCGCCACGAGCGGCTTGTTCTTATTTTTTGCGTTGTCCGTGGCCTTCATCATTTCGCCACGCATTCGGGATGCCCGCTTTTCGACTTCGCGTACGCTGGTGAGGTACTCATCAAGCTTTACGCGGTCTTCGCGGCTGACTTTAGTTCGGAGAGATGCGGCATCACCCTGGACGCGGTCCAGAACACTGGTCATCCGCTGGCTGCCATTGTTGTCAAAGAGGCTGTCGAATGCCTGGGATGGATAGACTTCGCTTGGAACGGGCGACTCGGAGTTTAGCCAGGAAATGTAGGAGCTGTAGGCCATCGAGAAGTTGGACTCGTGATAGCCGGTAAGGGGCTTTTCGCAGGCGAGGACTAGACTTGGTTGGATGGTGTTATTGCCAAGGCGTGCTGCAAGGACCTGATCGACGCTGATACCGCCATGGAGAACAGCTCCACGGGTGAGGGGCATTCCGGAGAGAATGTTTCCTGTCATCCCTGGGTGGATACCGACGCCTACGGATGGCCGGTTAAAGAGTCCGCTGATGACATTGAGTTTTTCACGGAATGGCTCAAGCGGCTTAAGGCTTTTGGAGAGCTCCATTGCGGCGCCTTCGCCTTTTGCTCCCCAGTTGTTTGGGCTGATTCCAGTTCCCATGAACTGCACGACAAAGCGCTTAGGCGGTGTGTTAGGCGTTTTGACTGTGTCATCTGTGGCCCCCCAGACGGGCATGCTCTCAAGCCATGGAAGAGCCATTGCGACACCGGTTCCGTGCAGGAAAACTCGGCGTGAGAGGTGATGTTGGATGCGTTGTTCGTTCGTCATCGGGTTATTCCTTATTGGCAACGGTGGTAGAGATGCTGGCGCGTCGGTAACGGAACTGTCTGCTGTTTACGATGGCTTCTATCATAGACCCAATTTTGTAATCGGTTGTTCGGAGCCTGGTCTGGATGTTTGTGAGGAGGAGGTCATCGGATGGTTGCAGTGTCCGTCCGAGGGCGTACGTTGACATTTTGCGTGCAAAGGTGTCGAGGAAGTCCTGTTGGCGTTTGCTCTTGATGTATTCCTGGAGTCCAGCGACGCCGGACTTTTCAACACCACCGGGGAATGGTGCAGCGGTATCAACAGGTTTGCCACCTTGGTCGAATTTGCGCAGCTCACCGATTGGGCCGAATCCTTCGAAGACAAGCCCGTATGAGTCGAAGCGTGCGTGGCATCCCGAGCAGGCTGGGTTATCCCGGTGTTGCGAAAGTGCTTGTCGAAGCGTTCGATCTCCGAGAGCCTTCTCGTCCTTTGGGAGCTCTGGGACGACGGCGGGCGGTGGTGGTATGAATTCACCAAGGACACGTTTGACCATCCAGTAGCCGCGTCGGACAGGGCTGGTTCGTAGACCAGATGCATTCTTTGTCAAGAACGCGGCCATTGGTAAGATGCCACCGCGGCTGTAACGATCTGCATTGTCAACACGAATCCATTGCTTAGGGTCATTTAGGATGTCATCTGGGACCTTGAGGTCATCCATCCCGTAATGCTTTGCAAGGGGTCCATTGACAAAGGTGTGCTTGCCATAGATCCAGTCGAGGATGGATGTGTTGGACTGAAGGCCATCCATAATGAACCGGACTGGTTCATCAAACATCGCTTGTCGGAGGTTGTCATCGAATGCTGGGAAGCGTTCGCGGTCAACCGCGCTATGTTCTTCGAAACGGCGGATATCAAGCCAGTTTGCGCCGAACTCGACTGCCAATGCTTTGATCTTAGGATCCTTGATCATCCGCTTGGTTTGTGCTGCGAGAATGTTTGGTTCGTGCAGCTTTCCAGCGGCAGCAAGCTTCAGAAGCTCGGCATCGGGCATCGATGACCAGAGGAAGTAGCTGAGCTTACTTGCAAGGGCGATGTCATTCAGAGGTGTTTGCGTTTGTTTTGGTGCTGTGCGAAGCTTTTGTTGGAGGCTGGATGTTAGGGTAAATCCACTCTCTGCTTGGGTGAGTGCATCTATATCGGCATCCAGGTCGACCCGGTAAAGGAAGCGTGGCGAGAGCAGGATACGTGTAACCGAGTCCCTGATGGCATCATCGTGCGAGAGGCCTTCCTTCGATCGAAGGGATGCGTAGGTTGCCTGGAGGTCTTTGGTTTCCGAAGCGGTGAGTGGGCGGCGCCACGCTTTGCCCGCGAATTCGAGGAGTGCCTTGCGGTGAAGGGGTTCTGCTTCGCGTCGTTCCCGATTTTCGCGCTCGATGGCTTCTGTTGAGCGGTCGAAGTATGCAGCGTAGGCAACCAGAGTTTCTGGGGTTGCATTTTTTCGCTTCGCCTTGGCTAGATATAGGTCCTTAAATTTCGCGATGCTGGCTGGGCTTGCACATTTGCGATCTTCCGACTTTGCAAAGTTGAATTCCGCATCCCGGGTTACGAGGATGGTTTGTGCTTCGTTACGCTCATAGAAGATGCCTTGGAGGTACATCCGCTCGTTGAACTCAGCGACAACTTCAAAGTCTTTCCAGAGTGTGTCCAGGGTTTTCTTTGTCGCGTCATCGATGACTAAATCAATCAGTGGAGCATCATCGCGGAAGTAGCTGGTCGCGTTGTGTGTTCCACCCGTGAGGAAGCGTCCGGAGCGTTCGTATTGGGCATCGTATTCCATCAGGCCACGTTCATCGACATAGAACGTATCTGGGAAGATAGATGCAAAGCGTGTAAACGATTCGATGTAGGGCGTGCGTGCGTCTTGATCCTGTGGGATACCGGCATCGTCGTTGCTACCGATTAGCAGTCTGGATGGGTCGAACTTCCGGCGTGTGGATGCATACAAGTAGTCTTTCCAGATTACATTTGTATAGCTTCCCGGGGTGAATTCACCGGGGACATTGAGGTTTGGATGGCGGTAGGCAATATGCCGGCGGAGTTTTTGTATCCAGTTAGCGGTCTCGCGGAAGCGTGGCTTTGGTGCTGTTTCGTTGACGCGTGTCGGGGCCGGGATGGCATCCATCGTTGCCTGCAGCTTTGCGATAGGGCCAACAGTGATCGATTTATCATCCAGTAGCTGCGCGACGGTCTTCAGGTATTTGGGGCTGATATTCGCATCTTTTGCAATGGAATCGAGTGTTGCCGTTGGTTTTCCAAGGGCACTGCGGTGCTTATAGCGCCAGGCACCTTCGAGGTAGGTGGCGACGTCTGTTGGTTGTTGTCGATAGAAATCAACAATGCGTAGCACGCAGAACTTATCTCTGTCAGGTTCTGACATCACGGGGTGGGTTGAGAACGAAAACCCTCCGGATGTCAGGACGAGGTTTTCGGCAACAGAGCGTGCGGCTTCGTAGTACTTCTTTGCAAGTGCAGGCGAGATGGTGAGGGATTCACCTGAGTTATCAAAGCCTTCCTGGTTTGCGGGGTCGACAGGGAATGTCTTTGTGGGTTTCAAGTCGACGCCGGTCAGGTCCCGGATGGTGTTGTCGTATTCGGAGTTGCTGAGGCGCCGTGCGAGGACGATTCCTGGATCACCAGCGGTGCGATTTGCTTCGTAGCTCCGGACATCTGTGATCCACTTGACGACGGCTTGTCGCTCAGCAGGCTTGGGTTGCTTAGCGCCGGCGGGTGGCATTTCTACATCTGCAACGCGTTGCTTCGTCATCGACCAGTGTGGGATATCTGCGAGGACGGTTGAGATGTCGGTAAAGCGTGTCAGGTTCAGCTGTGCTTGCGGCTTGGTGGCACCGTGGCAGTTGTTGCAGTACGTGGCAAGAAATGGTTTGACCGTGGTCTGAAATTGTTTCGCGAGTTCGGTCCGTGTAGGAACGGGTTTAGCTGCTGGCGTGATGGGGGCTGCACCGGCGATGAGGTGCATGATGGGTACGGTCAGCGTTGCTGTGAGTGCGATCAGTCCCCGAAAGCGGTGTGTCAGCATATGGTCTTTTATCTCAGCGAAATTTTTGTTTCCGGCCATCCAAGCATGGCTAGGTTTCGAATCTTAGCACGGTGCTTAGATGTGTGTCTAGAGATGCTGATGGTGCGGATTGCGTTAGAGGCGTATTTGTTCAATTCACGGCGTGAAATCGCCGGAATTTACCATCCGGATGAAGATACGAACGACCTTTTGTGCATCTGCGAGGGCATCATGGGCGATGATGAATTCGCTGTGTGGAAAGTAGTGTTTTGCGAGGCGAGCGAGATTTGGTCGTCGGTAGCCATCCGATCCTGGGATCTTCATAATTCCCCGACCTGTTTCCATGGTGCAGCAATGCTTTTTGCCAAGAGTGGCATCCGGGATGTTATAGCGTTCAAATTCGCCGATTAGGACGCCGGTATCGAAAGCGATGTTATGTGCGACGATGTGGGTGCACTTGGCAATCGCTGTTGCAAAGGCTGCGAGGACATCCCGGATGGGTTCGCCGAGGAGGAAGGCATCTGAGGTGGTGATGCCATGTATTTTGACGACATCATCCGGGATGGTCCATCGATCGGGTTGGATGATAAAGGATGCGTGTGCGATTTCCTCAAGGTTTTCATCGAGGATTATCCAAGCCAGCTGAACGAGGCGTGGGTAGACAAGCTTTATGCCATCCGGTGTTTCAACGGGTGTTGGTAGGCCTGTTGTTTCAGTATCAAACACGCAAAATTGCATTATGCCTCCAGCCAGTGTGACCTGTCTGAAGGCATTCTACGGTGTTGATGTGTGTCTGTATATTGCGTTAGGCTGCGAGTTGAATGGTTTCCTCGACATCTACAGTCGTCGGTTGGTTGCTGGAAACAGCAAACGTGCCTGCTTCGTTTGTAGCGGTTGTGATTCCATCTCGGAGTCCACCATCCACAACGGTCAAGACTGGATTTTGCGCTGTAGCGAACATCGGGTTGCTGGCGACACCAAACGTTGGCATCGGGATAATGCTCCCGCTGGTCGCAAGATTAGGCTGGAACATCGCGGTTGTCGCATCGAAGTCATGCCGCATCGCAGCGCCAATTCCGCTTACAAATCCCTTGATGGCTTGCAGTCCCTGAAGTTTGCCCTTCAGTAGGTTGTGGAAGAGAGGTGCGGCTGCGTAGCAGGCGAATTCGTGGATCATGCAGGGGATGTCATTATAGTGACCAGCGCGGATGAGCTTTGTGTGCATCGCCGCGATGCCATGAAAAGCATTTCGCATCAGGCGTGCACCTTGTTTGTGGGTGCGAAAACCATAGTGAATAACTGCGGATGCTGGAGTTTCCTGAACCGTGTGACCAGCAACGATGCATCGGACGGTGAGGTCATAGTCGATGCAGGCTCTGAAGTCGCCGCCGGGGCCCATTTCCGGGTCAAACCCACCGAGTGCCATCACTGGGGAGCGTCGGATGGCGCAGTTTGCACCGATGCCGCGTGTATTGCGGCGTTCCCAGAGGGATGTGATAACTCGATCCTGCCCACATTCGTAGACTGGAATAAAGCCTTCGGCTGGATCAAAGTCCGCTGCGAGAACATCCCCGTAGATAAGAACCGTGTTGTCATCCTTTGAGAAGCGCTTGGTGTAAGCCGAGATCCAGTTGTCACAGACTTCTGTGTCGTCATCCGTGAGGATAACAATCTCGCTATCCATTTGTGCGAGTGCAAGGTTCAGCGCTTTTCCCTTACCTTTGGAAGATACCCGCATATAGCTGATGAATGCGTCTTGGAGGTAGGGCATGATGGCCATGTAGGTTTCATCATTTGAACTTTGATCAACGATTACTAGCTCATCCAGCTGTCCTTGCAGGCGCTTAATGGACTCGATGGTCATCACGATGGATGGACCCCGATCAGCGGTAGCAATGAGAGCGGCAACACCAGTTTTTTTTGTAGTCATCAGAACCTCAACGCGAACTTAGTGATGTCTACTGGTGCAACTACTGTGCCAATGGTGCGTCAACTACTTGAAAAAACTTACGTAGCATGTTTCCAAGGGACTTCTGCTTACGTTGTCTTGATCAACTCGTAACGGACACCGAGCATCCCTGGCTCTCCAGGGGGGATCACCCACATCACGATATCCAATTCGGTATCTGTGGAGCGAATCTGTATATCCCATCCCCAATCGGGTCCATCTGGTGCTGGAAATGTGCCTGAAAGCATCACTACATTGTCAGCGGTTTCGCTACCCATCAGCTGCATCACTGAGTTGTCGTTATGCCAGCTGTCAATCCACCAACCTTGCGCTGTAACTCCATCACTGGCTAACGAGAATCCTAGTTCGCCTTGTTGTGCTTCACCCGTTACGGTCCAGTCATATGCAAAGACAATGAACTTTCCGCGAGCTGCCAGGCGTGCATCCAGCCATACATCGGAGGAAATGGCATCCGCATCCGGGCCGGGCCACACCGTTTTGCTTCCCTTCCATCCACCTGCAGCCTGCTTAAATGCATCCGTTAGTGCCATGCTGTTTATCCATTCCGATACGTTGTTGTTTCACGTGAAACATTTTGCCCTCGGTTCTCATCCCCTTGATAGCATACGTCTGTGCAGCTCTACAAGCGTTTGTCGATGGATCAGGGGACTGGTAAGTGGTTACAGTGGCGCCACGGAGGTGTTACTGCAACTGAGATTGCTAAGGCAGTTGGCGGAGGGCAAGGGTGGTTGAGTGTTCGTAATGACAAGCTTTCCCCGATGCCTACCGATACGGGGCAGCCATTTACATTAGGGCGTGGCGGCGACAGTGCGATGCAGCTCGGTCACATTTTGGAACCTATCGCGCGTGCAGCGTATGAACGCGCGCACGGCGTTTCGCTGGAGCCGGCCTGTATCGAGTCGCTGACTCACCCCCACCGGCGGGCATCCTTGGATGGACTTTCATCCTGTGGGATGCATGCGGTCGAGATCAAGTGTGGCGCCAGCATGGTTCGGTCTTGGCAGGATAAACGACTGGTCCAGTCATCGATTCGCAGGCAAATGCAGTATCAACTGGCGCTCCTCGGACTCGATTCGCTGACTTTGGTTCTGTACCACGCGATGCCGACGGAGTCTGGCGAGCTACAGCAGGTTATCCAGATGATGGATTATTGCGGGATACGGCAGCCAGACTGGCAGGGCGGGCCGTTTTTTGTTGAGATTGAGCGTGATCCTGTTGTGAGTGAGCATTTACTCGGACAGGCGGATCGCCTTTGGGATGAGATCAGCCGAATAAAGCTTGGTGCACAGCCAACCTTGTTTGACTTTTAGGTGACAAAGAAAAACCCCCAGCGCGGAGCGCTGGGGGTGTCCATCGATTTTCGTTAGGCCCTGGTGGCCACGACGACAGTATTTGCCATCGAATCGTGCCATCCCTACTTCTTCTCATTGAAGAACGCGGTGATAAAGCCTGCGATAAGCTAGGTGCACAGCCAACCTTGTTTGACTTCTAGGTGACAAAGAAAAACCCCCAGCGCGGAGCGCTGGGGGTGTCCATCGAATTTCGTTAGGCCCTGGTGTCCACGACGACAGTATTTGCCATCGAATCGTGCCAGCCCTGCTTCTTCTCATTGAAGAACGCGGTGATAAAGCCTGCATAGCAGGGTAAGGCTGAAAGAATCTTTCCAAAGTAGCGTCCCGTGGCTTGCCCAAAGCTGATTGGGTAGCCATCCGTGTCGAGGACCATTAGACCGAGTGCCATTTTGCCAAGCGTTGCACTCTTTGGTGAGCTTTCCATAAGTGCAAAGTAGAGCCAAGAGATCATGACGCCAAGGATATTTCCCCAAATATTGGCAATAATCCCGATTCCATCGGGATCCTTCCCCTGCATGGAGGCGGCAACGATTATTCCTACAACGAATCCTAGGGGAACTGAAATTGCAGATACGACAATACCGTCTATGAAAATTGCAGCAAAGCGCTTGATGGGTGCCGCGTACTGGTAAGTACCCTCGGACTGGTTTTGATCGTACATACAAAAACCTCTACACTGTACAAAGATGATGCATCATAACCGATGCGACTAAAATCTGATGGAATGTCCCCTTGAAAATTCATGCACCCGATGCGCGTGATTCCGCATCAGGTGCATGATTAACTTGGTCTCGCTGGATGGACTAGTTTAGAAGATCAGCCGGGGATGACAGTGTTCCCCTGATGGCGGTCGCTGCGGCAACCTGTGGGCTGACGAGGTGGGTGCGGCCACCCTTGCCCTGACGGCCTTCGAAGTTACGATTGGATGTACTAGCGCAGCGCTCTCCTGGCTGCAAAATGTCCGGGTTCATCCCAAGACACATCGAACAACCCGGCTCACGCCACTCAAATCCAGCATTTATGAAAATAGTGTGCAGCCCCTCTGCCTCGGCCTGTTTTTTAACAAGACCAGAACCTGGAACGACAAGTGCGCGTGGAACGGAGACTTTGTGGCCCTTGATGACGCCAGCCGCTGCACGGAGGTCTTCAATACGGCCATTCGTGCAGGAGCCAATCCATACGGTATCGACCTGGATGGAACGTAGTGGCGTTCCGGATGTGATTCCCATGTAGCTCAGCGCCTGCTCACAGGCACGCTTATCACTCGATATGGTGAAGTCATCCGGGCTTGGGACAACCGCACTGAGCGGTGCGACCTGCCCTGGGGATGTTCCCCAAGTCACGTGTGGCTGGATTTGGGATGCATCCAGAATGACTGTCGTGTCAAACGTTGCAGCATCATCCGTTTTAAGCTCGGTCCAAATGGCAACCGCCGTGTTCCACTCAGCACCGGCTGGCGCATACGGTCGGCCCTTGAGGTACGCAAATGTGGTCTCATCGGGAGCAATCATCCCAGCGCGGGCACCCGCCTCGATAGACATATTGCAAACCGTCATCCGGCCCTCCATCGAGAGATTTCGGATGGCTTCGCCCGTGTATTCGACGACATATCCCGTTGC
>CAIRTT010000452.1 GCA_903881535.1 uncultured Armatimonadota bacterium | reverse complement strand
TGACTTTGCCTACGTGGTTGAGCGTCTGACCGCCGCCGGAGCGGCAGATGCGGTGGAACTGAACATTTCCTGTCCAAATGTATCTCACGGCCTGGACTACGCGACGGATCCAATGCTGGCCGCATCGGTGGTTGCTGCGGTGCGTAAAGTTACATCGATGCCCGTTATCGCCAA
Source organism: uncultured Armatimonadota bacterium (assembly GCA_903881535.1). Lineage (GTDB taxonomy): Bacteria > Armatimonadota > Armatimonadia > Armatimonadales > Armatimonadaceae > CAIRTT01. The sequence continues at coordinate 1,361 of CAIRTT010000452.1, read as the reverse complement.
GCTTTCCCCAAACGTGACGGACATTCGTGTGATTGCAAAGGCGTGTGAGGATGCCGGTGCGGATGCACTGAGCATGATCAATACGGTTGTCGGCACAGCTATCGATCCGCGTAAGCGGAAGTTCCGGCTAGCTAACATCACCGGAGGGCTCAGTGGGCCTGCGGTAAAACCGATCGCGTTGCTTGCTGTGTGGCGCTGTTACAACACCGTCAAGATTCCAATCATCGGGATGGGGGGAATTGCCTGCCCCTTGGATGCGATCGAGTTCATGCTCGCAGGAGCGACCGCGGTTGCCTGCGGTACCGGAAATTTTGTCGACCCCACGCTTTCCCTCGACGTAATTGATGGAATTGAGAAGTATTGTGTTGAGAACGGGTTTGCGGATGTCAACGCGCTAATTGGTGCGGTTACCGCGGCTTAGGAGTTTACGATGTCAAGAAGTTACGAACTATTGCCAATCGGTGATAATGCACCTGAGGAAGTCAATGCCGTCATTGAAATCCCGCGTGGGTCTTCCAATAAGTACGAATATGACCGTGAGCACGGCGTCTTCCGCTTGGACCGTCCTCTGTACAGCCCACTTTTCTACCCGTTTGACTACGGTTGGATTGCTGGAACGATGAGTGCCGATGGTGACCCGCTTGATGTCCTTGTCATCGGGAGCCACCCGACGTTCTGTGGATGTGTTGTCACCTGTCGTCCATTGGGTGTCCTCTTGATGCGTGATGAAAAAGGCGCAGACGAAAAGATTCTAGCTCGCGTTGCACATGATCCAAGGTATTCCGGCGTCCGGACACTCGCGCATCTCCCAGCACACGTCCTTCGCGAAGTTGAGCACTTCTTTGATGTCTACAAAACGCTCGAAAAGAAGCCTGTGGCAATAGGTGAGTGGAAGGATGTCGATGTGGCACAGCAGATGATTGAAAACTGCAGGCTGATTCGCAATCCTGGCGAAGGCTAAGCGTTCGATTATTGAATATCCGTGTATTCGGACCGGGAGAATCAGACGTTCGCGTGGCGGAAGCACACCTCAAAGGCTGACATGCAACCAGTAAACCCATTTTGGCATCTGGGCTTGGAATATCTCCTGTCTGGAAATCCAGTACATCATCGTGCCTCGGCAAAGCGTGTAGTTCAAATCTTCCTCTCTGGTGCAGCGAGCTCAGTTGATCTATATGATTACAAGCCAATGCTCGAGCAGCGACGGGGACAGGCGTTTGATCCCGGTGGGAAGCTTGAGCTCTTCCAAAGCCAGCCGGGTGTTGTGATGCCATCCGCGTGGGGATTTGAGCGTGCTGGGCAGTCCGGGCGCTGGATTTCAAAAATACTTCCGCATCTGTCGCAATGCGTGGATGACATGG
>CAIRTT010000451.1 GCA_903881535.1 uncultured Armatimonadota bacterium | reverse complement strand
GGATTGCGGCATCGTCTCATCGTAGTCCTGGACGTACATGATGGTCGCTACTGCAAACTGCTTGGTGTTGCTCAAGCAGCTCGTTTGGCGAGCGGCCTCGCGGGCCTGCGCAAAAACAGGAAAGAGGATGGCTGCAAGAATTGCAATGATGGCGATAACTACTAAGAGTTCAATAAGTGTAAAGGCTGAACGTCGCATGAGGATAATTCCTTTCGGAACGATTCTATGGATGTAAACGCCAAACTTTGTTAATCAAATGCTATGAATAGCAGATTTAACAAAACCTTATTAATTCATAAAATTAGTAAACCGGTCTTTATCCGGCAAACATGTTTCCCTTATGGCCACTAAACAAGTATTCGCTTGACTCATCCTTAACAATAGGCCCATTTATTTTGCCTATAACGCCTACAACTTTCGTATAGGGTCAATTTTACCGGAGCGAAACAGTTTACGGTTTGCCTCTGATCCCCTCAGCGATGTTGCCATTGGGATGAGAAGCATTTACTTCATTGACACAGTGTTGTGTTGAGCAAAGAAAGAACATTATGATGAAACCACTGACGGTATTGGCACTGGGACGCGGTCGGCATTCCCTGCAGGCAACGACACATAAGTACATCCAGACGAGCGGCACAGCGGATGTCAGTATTGCGGCATCCCCAGATGTCGAAGTGACCATCGCGGCCTTCAACAAGTCAAAAATCCGGGTTACAGGCCACTGCAGAAAAGTCACGATCAAGTATGCAAGTACAACCGCAGAGATCGACTGCACCGAGCTGAGCTGCAACCGGATTCAGGTTATCAATGCGAGCAGTGGCTGCACAATCACCTTTCCTCCGATGCTGCTGGCTTAGTCTCCCAGAGTACAGATCGCGGGTGAGTATGTATCCGGAAGATATTTACGGATAACGCCCGCGAGGTAGAACGAGCCTGTTACGATGACAATGTCGCCGGGTGCAGCACCCTCCATGGCGTGGTGAACGGCATCCACGGGATGCTCAACGACAGCAACCGGCACGCCAGCGCGCAGATAGGTATCTGCGACCGGCTTGGGCTCTTGGCCTCTATCCGGAATTACTGTCACGATAACGCTGGTTAGCGCGGGTGCCAGCGCATTTGCAAATGCAACGCCATCATGGGTACCCGTGTGGGCAACGACTGCGTGCACACTCCGTACACCTTTATAGGTTTGCTTAATCGTCGCCGCAAGGAGGTCCGCCGCCGCCGCATTGTGTGCGCCATCGAAGAGCAGGACTTTCCCATCAACAGGAATCGTCTGCATCCTTCCAGGCAAAATGGTTTGACTTACTGCGGCGCGCACTTTGGAGATGTCTACATTCTCTGGGACGATTTTCCCAAGGACAGCCAGCACCAACGCAGCGTTTGCCGCCATATGTTGGCCAGGAATGGCTGTTGTTACTGGATGCAGCTCTGTGGCATCCACGACTGGTAGTGACAAATGTGCGGCGCGCTCAAGGATGATGTCCCGTGCTTCACCAGCGATTCTGCCAATACCCACCACACCCGTACCCGCCTTTACGATGCCGACTTTGTGGTACGCGACATCACGAATCGTCTCCCCAAGGACATCCGCGTGATCTGCACCAACGCTTGTGATAATCGCGGCCGCAGGCGCTGGGATGACATTTGTGGCATCGAACTTGCCGCCGATTCCCACTTCGATGCAGTGGTAGTCGACATCACTCCGCCGTGCGATGAGAAATGCCAGTAGCGTCTTCACTTCGAACTCAGTTAGATCGGTGTCCGCCGGGTCAATGTGCGTCGTCTTTGCGGCGAGCTCGCGCGTTGCAGCAACGAGAAGGTCACTCGACACAAGGTCGCCGTCCACTTGCCAACGTTCGCGGAAGTCAAGTACATCGGGTGACATGTAGGCCGCAGTGCGGAAACCCGCAGCGCGTAAACCGTTGTAGAGCATCGCAGTCGTGCTGCCCTTGCCATTGGTTCCCGTGATGTGAATCGCCTTTGTGGCGACCTCAGGATGGTCAAGATCAGCAAGTAGCTGCCGAAACGTAATCCTTGCGTGCCTGTTTGTGGCCGGTGCAATAAAGGAAAGGATGTAGTTCTGTACATCCTCAACGGTGTCAATGTTAGGTTTCCTAAGCCCAGTCATCGCATTCCTAGTTTCATGAGGTCACCACATCGTGATTGGATGCTAATGCATCGCCGCTGAACCAACTGACAAGTCATTTGCGCGTATTTTAGCAATGCCACTGCTATGAATTGTTAAGAGATTACCCAAACCCCGTTTACATTGTCAATAACACATTAAAAGGCTTAACAATAGTTTCATACTCCCTTATTCAACGCTTAAGGTAGCGCTGATAAAACTACTTCGGAGGGCATTATGAAAATCCGAAACCAAGCTTTTACCCTAATTGAACTTCTCGTTGTTATCGCCATCATTGCTATTCTCGCAGCCATTCTTTTCCCAGTCTTCGCTCAGGCACGTGAAAAGGCACGCCAAACCAGCTGCCTTAGCAATGCTAAGCAGATTGGTCTTGCTGGCCAAATGTACGCTCAGGATTACGATGAAATCCTTCCTGAGACCGGTTGGCAGGGACCCTGCTCCGATCCTGTGACCGGAGTTGCTACCGATACCAAGTATTCTGGTGTCGCATCGTTCCCAATCGCATCCGCTCCATACATCAAGACATGGAGCATCTTCAAGTGTCCCTCTGACTCCCAGTTCGGCGGCTTCAACAAGCCAGGCTCTTACTGCTACGAGCAACAGCTCTTGGATGCAAACATCCCCGGTGCCTACGTTGGTATCAAGGATGCACCGGATGCGATGCGTAAGGTTCTCCCGTTGTCCTACGCTGGAAACTACTTCCTCTCCAGCGCCTATGGCGCAAGCGGACGTGCAGCAGTTGTTGGTGGCAAGATGTTGTCCTTGTCGGCCTTCGCTGCTCCTGCAAACCTTCACTATGTTGCAGAAGTTGGCTCGAGTGTCACGGCTAATGGCTGGACATTCGCTGGCTGGTACATCGCTCCAGGCTACGGAAACGGCACCACCGACTTCCGATGGCGCAAGGGCAAGCGTCACTCTGAAGGACGCAACTGGGTGTTCGTGGATGGCCATGCAAAGTGGTACAAGGATCCTAACTTCCTGAATACCGATGGTACAAACCGCTCCCAGACTCTCTTGATGGAAGATTACCGTAAGAACGGTATCTACACCTATCCTGAGACTGACTCCTCAAACTAGTCGGTACACATCAAACCCGCAGTCTAGAATCAACGTTCTGGCCTGCGGGTTCTCCCTATTTTTACCGCCTCCGCATCCATCCAATAGTAGAATCACCTATGCGTACACCCCTTGTCATTGCCATCAGCACCATCATCGGACTCGCCAGCTGGGCTACCTACCGCCAGACCGATACCAACCTCATCGGTAAGCTGCCGGATGGCGCAACCCGCATCGTAACGGGATGGAAAATCAAACCCGCAGGTACATCGATTCTGCTTCCTGACATGCTGCAGCGGGCGGCCCTCGCGCCGGATGGCAAATCCTTGGCCGTGATCAGCGGCGGCGCCGGCGTTCACGAGCTCCATCTCATCGAGCCGAAGGGTGGCACGCTCCGCCAAAGCATCCCCCTCGGACGCGCACAGTCCATCGGACTTGCATGGACAGCCGACAGCAAAAACATCTTTATCGCCGGTGGTAACAGTGGCCGCGTCCACCGCGTCCGCGTAAATGATGATCTTCGCGGCTCCGACCCGGATGCGATCACGCTTCCGGGAACATCCACCTTCCAATCTGGCCTGGCTGTCTCGCCAACCGGTGATGTCGTCTACGTCGCCGACATTTCTGGAAACCGTATCCACCGTATTGTTTTTGCGACGACGACTTTCACGACAATCGACCTGCCAGTGAACGCCCGTCCGGGTGCGATGACTCTCTCCCCGGATGGCAAATCGCTACGTGTATGCCTCTGGGGCGGCGCGGCGATTGTCTCCTACGATGCCACATCCCTTGCCGAAACCGCACGCTTTGCAGTGGATCAACATCCAAATGACATCATCGAGCGTAACGGAGACATCTGGGTC
>CAIRTT010000450.1 GCA_903881535.1 uncultured Armatimonadota bacterium | reverse complement strand
TCGCGGAAGATTGGTTGCTTGCGCAGAGGAACAAAGTTGATGGTGGTAAGGAATAGGTAAACCCTCCCCGGTGGTTTGTAAGGGAGGGTATTTCTTTTTTACTGAGGGAAGTCGCAGTCAGGTTTTTAATCGCACACTTCGAGTTTATGTCGCTGCGCTGCTCGCGGAAGATTGGTTGCTTGCGCAGAGGAACGTTTCTGCGGCTGACAAGTAAGTTTAGAACGAAGCGCATCATATGGATGTCCGCTAAGAGCCCTTCGACTTTTTGGTTGAAGTGTAGAGTTTGCAAGTTACTTCGTTAAAGAAAAATAACCCTCCCCGTGATTTGAGACCAGGGAGGGTTTTTCGTTTTCAATTCAGAGCTTTGCGACAAACTCTTCGACGGATATCTAAATCTATCCGCGCATGTCCATTCCACCATCAACAGTCAATGTCATTGCCGTTACAAACTGAGCAAGCGGGCTCAACAAATAAACTGCAATCTTTTCCCACATCAAAAAGAAAAAATAAACACTTCCTTCAGATATAAGACCAGTTCACGGACGAATAAATCTATCCGCGCATGTCCATTCCACCATCAACAGTCAATGTCATTCCTGTCACAAACTGAGCAAGCGGGCTCAACAAATAAACGGTCGCGCCAGCGATGTCATCTGGGAGGCCAATGCGTCCAAGAACAAAGTCCTTTGCAACATCTTCGCGGCCAAGCGCATCGAGGCTTGGCGCAGCCATATCGGTCTCTGTCCACGCGGGAGCGACACAGTTACAGCGGATTTTGTTCGGACCTAGCTCAAGCGCCATCGAGCGCATAAACATAATCTGCGCAGCCTTGCTGGTGGCGTAGGCCGAGTAGACCGCCGAGCCACGCTGTCCAGCCGTCGATGTGTAGATAACAATGCTGCCTTTGCCGTTTTCGCGCATGTAAGGAACAGCCGCCTGAACGCAGAGGAAGGTTCCGCGGACATTCACGCCCATCGTTTTGTCCCAGAACTCAGCGGTCATCTCATCGATTGGGCCGGCTTCGAAGACGCCAGCCGACACCACAAGTCCGGTGATATTGCCGAGGTGGGCAACAGCATCCGCCATCATCGTCTTCGCAACGCCATCCTGGCAGATGTCACCCTGCACGGCATAGCCACGACGGCCCATCGCTTCGATGTCAGCGACGACTTTATCGGCGGCATCCCGGTGGGACAAGTAGTTGACAGTGACATCCGCGCCAGCCTTTGCGGCCATCCGTGCGGCAGCGGCACCGATGCCGCGGCTTCCGCCGGCGATGAAGATGTGTTGTCCAGTGAGGTCAATCATGAAGGTGAGGTCTTTCTTGAACGGTTATGTCAGATGCTAAGCGAACATCACCGCTGCGTCAATCCGTTTTTGAACATCGCCAACCAAAGTACTTCTAGTCGTAGGCCCCTTGCCGGTGGTCGCCGAGAAGCCGCCGCTGGCGAGGATTCGCATTTTCCAAGATGTGCGGAGCGAACTGGAAGCGCATAAAGGGTGAGAACTGCTGCGCGATGTATCTGTGAGAATAGTGCACCTGGAGCAGGTAGCGCGTCTTATCCGATGTGTTTTCTGAGCCAGTATGCCAGATTTCTGAACGGAAGAAGAGGACATCCCCGGCTTTGCAAAGGACAGGCTCCATTTGCTTGCCCTGCCATTCAGGATTCGTTTCCTTGCCCCAGACGAGCGGACGGCCCGACTTGTGCGAACCCGGAATCACCCACGTCGGCGCCAGGGAGACATCCAGGTCATCGAGATAATAGTGCGCCGTACAGAGATAAATTGGCAGCTTGATCGTGCCGTTAAGGAGGAGCTCCTCAGGGACATCGATGAACGTGCGGTCCGTATGCGGAGTCCAGCCATTGTGCCCGGGGCGGCTGCGCCACGCGGATTCGCCGATGATGTGGCAGTCCTGACCCATCGTGGATTCGGCGAGATCAATCAGCGGCTCGCGGTCACAGAGGTCGAGAAACCACTTGTCGCGGTTAAAGACATTTTTGTAATGGTCGGTCGGTCCGGAGAGGTGCTTGTCCCAAGCAAAACCGGTGAGATTATCGATCGCATCGCGTGTCCGCTTGACCTCATCGGAAGAAAGCACACCGGGGATGAGCGCAAAGCCATCCTCGTGGAGGGCATCCGTCATGCCCGCGATGTCATCCTGAGCAAATGTCTTTTGTCGATATTCAAAATCTGCCATTGGAACCTCACAAAACGCGCCTGTGTACTACAAATATCGCCCGAAAGGGAAAATTTTTCCAGAGCAGTATCCGGGGTTAATTGGATGTGTTGGTAACAATTCGTTAACAATTTCAGATGACTGCTTTAAACACACGTGTGCTTAAAGTAAAGCACTGGGAAAGGGTGCGTTTTTCTGACATCTCCAGGATGTGCGGTGAGGTGGATTCGGCTTGATGCCAAATGTAGGACTTAGTGGGCGATAGCGAGAATCAAAAGAACACACATGCACCTGGAATCACCCCCATCCAATAAGCTCGTCGTTCATGACTTCGCCAGCCTCCAAAGTGGAGCCATCGGAACCTGCGCCAGCCTCGGCTTGCAGCTGGTCGTCCTGTCCGATGTCGTTGCGGGGGATGCGGGTGCGATCACCAGACATCACCGGGACTTTTTCTCCCTCTACGTCGCGCGGCGCGGCTCGGGAAATCACCTCATCGATGGCAAATCGTACTCCGTTGTCCGCGGGGATGTGTTTGTGATGTGGCCGGGGATGGAGCACTGGTTTGATGGCGGCGACGACCTTTGGTTTGACACAATTCATTTCCAGACGGAAATGTTTGACTCCCAGACACAGGACATTTTGGCGACGGTTGCGGGTTTTTCGGCATTGGTCCTTGCTGATAGCGCCCCTGACTCAAACATTCGCTTTGGCGGGCGCTGGCTCCATCTGACGCCGGTGGCTTACGAGCAGGTGAGTACGTGGATGAGCGAGATCCGGGATGAGTGGCGTTCTGGGACACTCGATGGGATGCTTGTCTGCCGAGCAACCTTTTTGCGGCTGCTCATTTTCCTCGCCCGCGCACGTGCTAGATCGGCTCCCACAGATGCTGCTATCCACAAGGCTGGCCATGCTGCGACCGTTGCCGCGGCGATTCGTTACATGGAGGATGGCTTTGCGGGACCACTGCGTATCGAACAGGTCGCAAGTGCTGTTTTTCTGTCCCCGGATCGCTTTACGGAAGTCTTTTCGGCCGAGGTTGGGATGACGCCTCGTGCCTATGTCCGCCGCTTGCGTGTCGTGCGCGCCGTCAGCCTCCTCCAGACCAGAGAGCTCACTCTGGCGACGGTGGCCGAACAAAGTGGGTTTGCGGAT
>CAIRTT010000449.1 GCA_903881535.1 uncultured Armatimonadota bacterium | reverse complement strand
CCCTAACCCGGCGCGGGGATGCCCGGGTAAACGGTCTGGCTACTACAACATCGAGGCCGAAGTCTGGGACAACCTTTGGCTGGATCCCTCCCAAAATCAGCGGGAGTGCCGAGTGGGCTGTGATTACATCCGATGACCCTCGCCTCCAGTGCATCAGCGAAATCAGGCGGGCCCCGTTCCAGAATCCGTTTACAATCCGCCTCTCGGATGGCATCCGCCCCGGAACGCGCTTAGACATTAAGCTCACCGTCTGGGGAGAAAACCGCAGCCGAACCGTCATCACGATCCCGCTGGTCACTGAGTAGCTATCTCGTGAAACGCCTGCGCATTTGCACATTCAATGTTGAGAACCTCTTCACGCGCTTTCGGTTCAACCGGTCGCTTACCGAAGATGACCACCGGCGGCTTATACGGGATGGCTGGGAATCGGAAGACATATTCGCCACCCGCCACGATGACCCGCATGCAAATTTGGTGGCACAGGCGCTTGCTGAGGTGGATGCCGATATCGTTGCGCTTCAGGAAATCGAAAGCCTCGACACCCTGAAGCGCTTCAACCGCAATCAGCTAAGCGATTTGGGCTACCAATATGCGATGTGCATCGATGGCAATGATTCCCGTGGAATTGATGTCGGAATTCTAAGCCGGCTGCCATTTCTCTATATACGGTCACACCAGTGGGATGAGCGGACCGACCGTCCCGGGGAGCCTGTGTTTGGGCGGGATTGTCTCGAAGTGGATGTCCTTTTGCCAAGCGGACGAACGCTTACGGTTTACATTAATCACTTCAAGAGCATCGCCGGCAACCGTGACAAAACCATGCACCGCCGTCGCCTACAGAGCGTGCGGATGGCGGAGATCATTCGGGAGCGCTTTGGGGATGACCCATCGGAAGGCCGCTGGATTATCGTTGGGGATTTGAATGACTACATGCCAAGTGATGGCCTCGCGCCGCTGCTTGGCCTCCCGTGGCTTGAGAACGTTGTCGATCGACTGCCGGCAGATCTGCGCTGGACGCATCACTACGCCCCGGATGACGAAGTCCACCAGCTGGATTACATCTTGCCAAGCCGCGCCATCGCCGATGCCAACCCGGATTCCTTGCCTATTATCGAGCGTCGCGGCCTGCCGCTCCGGACAGAATCCTACAGCGGCCCCCGGTTTCCAAGCGGTGATCCAGATTCAAAAGCCAGCGACCACTGTCCCCTCGCGTGGGACTTCATCATCTAGGCTTAGGCTTCGCTGTAGATCCGCTCGATGACGGAGCGTTGGTAGGCAAGGGCACGCCAAACAGACTCGCCAGGTGCATGCACAAGCGTAAATGTACCGGAATAGTCACTCCGTTTTAGGATACGGATGCAGGCCTCAAAGTCGGCTTCATCCGGAATATCACCATCGTAGGAGCACTTCGCATGGCAGCCTTCAGCGTGCTCCGCGATGGCCTCGAGGTGAATGTACTTGTCATCCTCGCCCCAGTTGCCAAAATCAAACGTCAACCCGACAGCGCCCTGAAGGGCGCGGAGGCAGTCATTGAGTTCGGCTGGGTTGCACAGGAGTGGGAACCAGTTCTCGGTACGTACCCGAACCCCACGTACAAAGGCTTCCATTGAGAGCGTCTTGAATGCTGCACGGCACCGTGCTCGGCTATCGGTGTCGGGAGCACTATGTCCCCCAATCACACGCACCGTGTCAGCTCCAAGGCGGCTGGCGCGGTCAATCCAGGTGGTAATCCACGCGATATGAGCGGCGTTATCGGTCTCATGGGTGATGTCTGCATCATCGATGAGCAGGCTCAGCAGCCGCACGCCTTTCGCTTCCAAGTGGAGTCGAAGCTGTTCAAGGCGGTCATTGGTTGGGTTATCGATATGAAAATGGCAGAGCTCTAGCATTGTGTAGCCGTGGTCTGCTGCGGCGGTGATGGCATCTTCCAGACTCAGGACTCGTGCGGATGGCTGGAAAAGCAAGGCATCCGATGAGCCGGGGCGACCGGGTTCAACGTGGCCAATCAGCGGGTGGAGGGCCCAGGTCGAAACGCCGGTGAGGAATGGATTTATGGGAGAGGTCATACAGTTGGTGCCTTCCGGTTGCGTAGTTTAAGCATCCCCTGAACCGGCTTTAGGTCAACGCGGAAGAGAACGCAGGCAATGTAATACACGACGATACTGACGGCACCAATGCCGATTACACTTGCGATGGCGATGAGCCTGGATGCTGTGACATCGATGCGGCTGGCGATCAGCCACGCGATCACGCCGCTGACTCCGGATGCGAGGGCGATGCGCAGGGATGCGGTGAGGATTGGTCGCACGCCAAGGGTTGGGTGGCGCTGCCGCAGCGTCGCGAGGAAGACAAACATATTGATGGTGCCTGCGATGGACAGTGCGAGGGCAAGACCGGCGTAGCCAAAGCCAAGCGGCGGGATCACAAAGCAGAGACCAATAAAGAGCACGACCATGATGCTAGTGATGATCGTCGGGGTTTTGGTGTCTTGCGATGCATAGAAGCCGCGGGCGAGGACGGATTGCAGCGACCAGGCAAAGGTCCCGATGCTATACCAGCGCAGTGCGACGGCGGCATCGTGGACTTGAACAGGGCCGTATTTTTCACCGAGGTAGAGCGCGGAAATGATGGGCTCTGCGAGAACGGCCATCAGGACAGAGCTTGGAATGGTGAAGAAGAGAATGCGCCGTATTCCAGTATTGAGCTCGATGACAAAGCCAGCCATGTCACCCTTTGCCAGCATCGCGGACAACGTTGGCAGCAGCACGATTGCGGTGGCCTGCGCAAAGATTCCGATGGGAGCCTGCGTGAGGTTGTAGGCATTTTTGAGCGCGGTCAGGTAGCCGGCACCGGAGACAAAGCTTCCGGTGATCCAGAAGCCAAGCTGGCTGAGGGAGAGTCCGAGGAGCGCCGGGAGCAGGAGTGCGCCAACCTTGCGGACGCCAGGGTGATTGAGCTCAAGTTTTGGGATGAGGGAGCCACCGCTGCGCAGAATGTCCATCGCCGGGAGGACAAAGTTCCCTGCGACGGCCCCGATAAGCGCTCCCCAGGTCATTGCGCTGATGCCGAGGTCGGTTCCGCCAAAGAACCAGCCCGCGAGGATCTGTCCGAGGTTATAGGTCACGGGTCCGATGGCCGGGACGAGGAATTTTTGGCGAGCGTTGAGCGAGCCCATCATCAGGCCGCCGACGAAGAAACACCACTGCGCCGGAAGCAAGATTCGCGAGAGGCGCGCGACTTCATCCCATGCCCACGCTTGGCGTGCCGCGACATCGGCTGCCGGGAGCACTTCCCCGATACGGAGCTCACCGAGATGCGGGTTCATTAACTGTGCGAGTGGCCGTGCGTAGATTTCAAGCCCAATGATGAAAACTATTGCAATGATTGAGACAGCGGTGATGACGGTTTGTAGAACGGTCCAGGCATCCTCGCGCTTTTCCTGCGTCCAGTATTGCGTAAACACGGGGACGAAGACGGTCGCGAGTGCGCCGCCGGCGACAAGGTATTGCAGGATGTCGGGGATGCGAAATGCTGCAGTGTAGACATCGGTGATGAGGTCCTGTCCGAAGCGGTGCGAGATGACCATGTCACGGACAACGCCGAGGACGCGGGAGAGGAGAACGAATGCCATCACGAGCACGGATGCCCGTCCTGCAGCTTGACCACCAGCCATGTTGGCATGGTATCAGGCAGGGACCTTGCTTCCGGTTGGTGATTAATGCTTAGATGAGCGATGCCTCGACGTGCAAAACCTACAACAGCTTGGGTGGTTTCCACCTTGGATGCCGTATTTGGTCCTGTGAGCTGGAGTTCCCATGGGGATCCGCTGGATGGTCTGATTCAGACGATTTTGAGTCAGCACACAAATGATGTTAACAGTGAGCGGGCTTTTGATGACATGCGGCGGGCGTTTCCGGGAGGCTGGGAAGCAGTTCGGGATGCGCCTGTCGAAGCTGTAATCGATGCGATTCGAAGGGGCGGTCTTGCGGCGCAGAAGGCCAAGCGTATCCAGGAAGTGCTTCGTTCTGCAACGGAAACCAGCGGCGGGTGTGATTTAGGTTTTTTGGTGGGAATGTCGACTCCCGAAATCCAGGCGTATCTGCAGTCCTTCAAGGGTGTTGGGCCAAAGACGGCAGCGTGTGTCCTGATGTTTTGTATGGGGCGTCCGGTGCTTCCGGTGGACACACATGTGCATAGGGTAAGCCAGCGTGTGGGGTTGATTGGGCCTACGGTGGATGAGGCAAAAGCGCATGGAGTGCTGCAGAGTCAACTCCTCGATACCGATGTTTATTCATACCACGTGCAATTGATTCGGCTTGGGCGGCGGGTGTGTGATGCACGAAAACCGCAGTGTGGTGTGTGTCCGCTATCAGAAAGGTGCGCATATGCCATACAGGAAAGTAAGAAACCTACGGTGAAATTGCGCGGGTAGCGTGTAGAATGCGGAACGAAGAGTGTCTCTGTGCCTTTTTACTGAAGGATTCCAGAGTTCCCTCGCTCTAAAGGAATGTTGGATATGGGGCTGATGAAGCGGTCCCTTGATGTCTACAATATCTGCAGGACGTTTACACCAAGGTGTGTACGGTCTACGGACTTGGTTCTAAAGAGGAAGCGAAGCGATGGTCAAGACGATTTTGGGTGCGACAGTCTTGGGTTTGGCAATCACGATGCCTATGGCGGCATCGGCGCAAGTGCCATTCAAGGTAGCCCGTCCGCAGGATGGTGCCCGTGTACGTGAGACAGTGCGGATTCAGATCCCGCGCACAGCCTTGACGAATGTCAAGTATCTGGCCCTGTCCGTAGATGGGAAATTCCGTGCGGGTCTTGGTGTGCCAGCCCCTGTCTTTGAGAAGAACGGCAAAGCTAAGTCTGTCACCACAGATGTCCTTGCCTATGATGAAACCAGTGTCTCGATTCTCTGGAATACAAAGACGCTCACGCCTGACCCGAAGAACCCTTCTTTACTTGAAGGTGTCGAGGATGGCCCACATGCGATTGAGATTATTGCCTTCGATGGCAACAACAAGCGCATCGGTCGTCAATCTTTGACGCTTGAAGTCGACAACAAGGGCGGCTTGCGTGTCCCTGCGGATGGAATCCTGTTGACCTATCGCTTCCAGGTCGGGGATGAAACGCATTATTCCCAAAAGACGGATGTCGAGTACCTCGGCGAGAACAAGCCTGCGGCGCTCGGTGCAGGGTTTGCATCCGGCTCGAATGGTTTTGCATCTCAGGGTCGTGGGATGTCCGGCGGCGGCGGTGGATTTGCCGGTGGCGGGATGAACGGCGACGGCGACATGGGCAAGGGTGGACCTGGTATGGGCTCCAGTGGCCCACGTGGCGGCGGTGCAGGTATGCGCGGTGGCGGCGGTGCAGGTATGCGCGGCGGCGGCGGCATGACGTCCAGCGGTGGACCACGTGGTGGTATGGGTTCCAGCGGTCCTCGTGGCGGCAGCTCAGGCATGATGGGCGGCGCAGGAATGCGCGGCGGTGGAATGATGGGCGGCGGAATGATGGGTGGATCTGGCATGATGGGCGGCGCTGGTGGCGCAGCCTTTGGCCGCGACAATGGCAACTTCCAGGCATCCGGTCCATACACCCTCCCTGTGCAGACGGTTACCGCAAAGTATGAGCGCTCAACTGAAGACCGCATCACACAATCGGCGTACTTCACGCGTGACCTCGTCACTGAAGGAACGATCACCGCAGGCAATGGCGCAAGCGCTCGCCTCGAGGATGTCTTCAGCTTCAAGTCCCGTTATCGCACGCTTTCGACGAGTGGTAAGACACTTGAATACGGTGTTGCATCCGCAGATCGCCCAGGCGCTTATGTTGCGCTCCCGGTGATTGACCTTGGTGGTCAGCGTGTGCGTGTTGGTCAGCCATGGCAGTCCCGTACTCCGGTGCTGCTTGAGTGGGCAACCCTTGATGCGCCTCCAACTGTGACCGCAAACAATGTCCTTGAATCGCTTGAATGGCAAGATGGCTACCAGACAGCGCGTATCAAACAGACATTTGAAGGCCGCGTCACGATGCCTATCTACGGCGGAGCAGCCAAAATCGATGGTGCGAAGGTCAAGATGACCCGCATGATCTGGTTTGGTTTCAAGGCTGGCAAGGTTGTCCGTACTGAGACGACGATGGAAGTTGAAGGTGATGCACCAGCATCCGTGATTGCAACCATGGTTCCAGGCGCCGGTGTTTCCGGTGGTGCGGGAATGATGGGCGGTATGGGCGGCGGAATGATGGGTGGAATGGGTGGAATGGGTGGAATGGGCGGCGGCCGCATGGGCGGTGGCATGATGGGTGGCGATGACGACATGCCATCCATGGGCGGTTCCGGGTTCGGTTCCGGCATGGGTAGCTTTGGAAACGCTTTCGGGATGCAAGGTGAGACGCAGGAAGAATCCAAGGTTCCTGCTAAGTTCAAGTCCTTCACCGTGGTGACCCTTGACAAGCCAGCTCCAGCTCCAGCGAAAACAGTCAAGAAGTAAACATTTCGTTTACGACAACGATGCGCCTCCTGCTCCGCAGGAGGCGCTTTCTTTTTGCCATCCAGGAATGCCGACCCGCTCCACCAACCGTGGCGCGTCCTACCGTTTTTACGCGAGACAGGGAACAAATCGAGTGATGCAACGATAAGATAGAAGGATATGGGTCTCTTTTCAAAACGGAACGAACTAGGCGAAGATGGGCATATGGAGCTCGTCGAGCACCTTGCTGAGCTACGCAACCGCATTTTTCGAATGATGGGCTATGTGCTCGTCGGAATGATTGCAACATACAACCTGTTCCCGGTGATCTATAACATTCTCTTTGCACCAGCACACGTTGTTCTCGCAAAACTGCCGGATGCAAAGCCTGTGTTCCGCGGTATTCAGGATGCATTCCTGCTGCGCCTTGAAACCTGTTTGTTTGCAGGTATCGCTGTCGCCCTCCCATTCATTATTTATGAAATCTGGGCATTTGTACGCCCCGCACTCACACATGAAGAACGTAAGCCCCTACGCTTCCTCGCGCCATTTGCAGGCTTCCTCCTCCTAGCAGGAGCGGGAACAGGCTACTCGGCACTACCATCCGCGTATGGCTGGATGGCCCTCTATGTCTCCGATGTTCCGGATGCAACCGTTCTGCAGGATGCAAAAGACTACCTCCTACTGACCGTGAAAATCCTGGTCGCTTTTGGACTCGCATTCCAGCTGCCAGTTCTGCTGCTTTTCCTTAGCCAGATTAAGATCATCAACTCCAAAATGATGGTCACTTACTGGCGCCATGCAGTGGTCGTTATTGCCGCGATGGCCGCAGTCTTCACACCGACCAACGATCCAGCCACGATGCTTCTCATGGCTATCCCGATGTCCGGCCTCTACCTCGTCAGTATCGTGCTGGTCAAGGCATTCGAACCGGATGCAAACGGCAAATCCGATGGCAAGGTCATCCAGAAGTTTATGGTTTCGCTCGTTCCCCTCCTGCTCTTCTCGATCGTTAGCTTCTGGCTCTACAAAAACAATCCAGTCGTAGCCGCGCAAAAAAGCGGCGGCATCAAGCCAACGGTTAATGTTAAGCGAGTGCAGCAGATGATTGACGAGTCGCTCGCCAAGGGAACAAAGACTGACGCACCCGCACCGGCATCTGATGACCTCATGAAGCGCATCGATGCTCTTGAACAACGCATTAAGCAGCTCGAAGCTCCGCAAACACCTGCCCCGCAGCAGCCACTAGGAACCCCTGCTCAGCGATGACAACCCTGGATGCCGCATTTGCGGTAACCCCACAAGGCATCCTCGCACGTGTGACGGTTGGTATCTCGGATGGCATCATCACCCATATCAGTGGGGATCCCACGCATCACGTGATTCCTAACGATGCCGATGTGTTGCTACCGGGCTTTGTCGATGTCCATATCCATGGCGGTGGTGGCGCGGACACCATGGATGCAACGCCCGCGGCGCTACAGGCAATCTGCCGGGCACACGCGAAACGTGGGACGACATCCCTCCTCGCAACCACGATCACACACGGCGAAGCCGAAATCGCACGGGCGCTTGTAAACGTCGCGGATGCCATCGATGCTGGAGAAGCCTTCTGCCACGGAGGAGCCCGCATCGCAGGAATCCACCTCGAAGGACCATTCATCCACCCACTCCGCCCCGGTGCGCAGCCAAAAGAGCATGTGCGCGTTCCTAATCACGATGAGTGGCTACGACACATCGAGCATTCCCGGGGAAATATCAAGCGGGTCACCATTGCTGCAGAGTATGCAGAAGCCCGCCCAATCATCGAATGGTGCTGGAAAAACGGTGTCACTGTAACCGTTGGCCACACCACCATTGGCGGCGAGCAGCTCGCTGCGCTGCTTAGCGAAGGCCCCTTGGATGCCACTCACCTGTTTAACGCAATGGACCCCATCCACCACCGGAAGCCGGGTCCCGTCCCGACGTTTCTTACGCATCCAAATGCCATGGCAGAGCTGATCGCGGATGGCCACCATGTGCACCCGGATGTCATCAAAATGGCGGTAGCAGCGGCGGGTCCGGACCACATTATGGCCATCACCGATGCGATGGCTGGCATGGGACAAGGCGATGGCGACTATGTCCTTGGTGGGCATCCCGTAAAGGTTGCCGGCGGGAAAGCCTTATTGCTGGATGGAACGCTTGCGGGGAGCATTCTCGGGATGTCTGATGCCGCATCCAATATCGCGGCGTGGACGGGTTGTGACCTTGTGTCCCTTGCGAAAATGACATCCACAAATGCCGCAGACCGAATCGGCCGCACAGATATCGGACGCATTGCGGTTGGCGCCAAGGCGGACTTCGTCCGGATGCAGGGTGGGACAACACACAACGCCACGATTATCGGTGGGGTTTCGATTGACATTTAGCCTGCCACCAGTGGCTGTCTGAAGGAGAGAAACATGCAAAAGCACATTTCACAGCTTGCCCCCGGGATGCGGATAACTACATCCAGCCATATCCGACGCGGCACTTGGATTCTCCCCAGCAGCGACACAGAACTGAAGACGAGTGCCATTGTCATTAGTGGCAATGACATCGTTGTCGACTTCGGCGGCGCTACACTGCGTGGAACATCGCCAAACGTCGAACCTGATACGCGTGTGGGCACGGGCATCATCATTCAGGGTAAGAACATCACCGTTCGCAACCTCAAGATTCACGGGTACAAAGTCGCGATTGCCGCACTCGGCGCGGATGGCCTTGTCTTAGAAAATGTAGATGCTAGCCATAACTGGAAGCAACATCTCCTGTCGACGGATGAAAAAGAGGACCTTGCGGACTGGATGAGCTATCACCAGAACGAAAAGGATGAGTGGCTGCGGTTTGGCGCGGCGTTTTATCTGCGCGATACCAATGACTTCGCGATCACAAAATGTACCGCTCGCGGTGGTCAGAATGGCCTGATGATGACGCGATGCGACCGCGGAAACATCCATCACAATGACTTCTCATTCCTTTCCAGTCTTGGTATCGGGATGTACCGCGCATCCTGGAACCGTATTCTTCACAACAAGATTGACTGGTGTGTTCGTGGCTACTCTCACGGTGTCTACAACCGCGGGCAGGACTCTGCGGGCATTCTGATTTACGAACAGTCATCCAACAATGTCTTCGCCTACAACTCGGT
>CAIRTT010000448.1 GCA_903881535.1 uncultured Armatimonadota bacterium | reverse complement strand
GGCATTTTCCCGAATGACTTCAACAAGTATTAATCGCTTCTTTTCAGTAAGCTTTTTGGAGTCCTTGATATCGGTGTTGACGTAACCAGGCGGAAAGATGACGGCTGCAGTAACGACAGGGCCCGCTAATGGACCTCGACCGACCTCATCCACGCCGGCAACATTCAGCCATCCATTGGCGTGACATTGCACTTCATAGAGAGTCATATCGTGTGTCATTGAATAAACTTTGCACGTGAAAAAGGGTAGATGACTGCATCTGCGCGGCCAATGATGCGCTCTATAGGAACGCTTCCCCAGCGGTGGCTATCGTGAGAGTCGTTCCGGTTGTCTCCAAGGACATAGACATGTCCAGGGGGAATGACATGCTCCACATCTATATAGTCTGGGTCTTCTCTAATGTAAAGCTCAGTGAGGACAGCACCGTTACGTCTAACGTGTCCAGGAGTAATCAGCAGTTTCTTGTTTCCGGGGACAACTTCACGTAGCTCTTGAATATCAATTTTTCGCTTTCCAGTCCAAAGTCCATCCTTTGTAAACATGATGGGAGCGCTTGAGGATTCGATGAGATTCTTTGAAAGAAGAATAGCCCTGATGTCTGTATGGTTTAGGATTGTGTCATCCACATTCATACTGCCGGGTTCGATTGCAATTCGATCACCTGCAGTCCCAATCACGCGCTTAATAAACTCTTTTTCCTGTTTGTCGGCGGCTACGGGAGCACGGAATACGACCACATCACCGTATTGAACGGGATTCATCCGATAGACGATTCTGTTAACAACAATTCTGTCATTAATATCAAGTGTTGGCTGCATCGACCCTGTCGGAATGTGGAAGGTCAGTACGATGAAGGGCCTGATAATTAGAAAAACCAGTACCACTGCAATCTGAATAGTTTCGATAATTTCGGTGAGAACACGAAAAACGGCTGACCGGTCTCCTTTCCAGGAGACACGGACAGCCGTGAGGAGGGCAAGTATCGAGACAACAACGGGAAACGGAAGTGTTGAAAGCTTATCGGTTAAGGGCTCCACTTAACGTTGCGTTGCTCCCACGTACTTACTTGTCTGCGAAACGACCGTTGCGGTCTTCCTTGATACGAGCAGCCTTACCCACGCGGTCACGCAGGAAGTAAAGCTTTGAACGTCGGACCGCACCGCGGCGGATGACTTCAATTCGGTCGATTCTAGGTGAGTGAACAAGGAATGTACGCTCGACACCAACACCGTTGGTTACCTTACGTACCAGAACGGTATCCCGAATTCCTTCGCCGCGACGTGCAAGAGCAACGCCTTCGAAGATCTGGATACGTTCCTTACCACCCTCAATAACCTTGGCGTAGACACGAACAGTGTCACCACCGCGGAAGCGAGGAACATCGGTGCGCTTTTGCGCATTTTCAATCGCACGAATAATGGTTTCGTTTGCCATAATACTAACTCCGTAAACCGACGGTTAAATCCGTTGGTCGGTTTCGGCCGTTCCCAGGAGGTCGACCCCAGCAATAATGCTGGATGGGACATTGGAAGCGTCGCCACGACAATCTCTTGCCGCCTCGGTGATTATCCGTTCACCGCACGGGGGACCAGAGTCGTTATGACTCTCTGAGCCTGTCAAAGGTGTCGATCCGCTTCCGGTCTTCCTTCGACAATGGCAACAACCTCTCCCAAAGATCTGGACGACGGGAGCGCGTGCGCACAAGCGCCTGCGTTCGCCGCCAATCTTCAATCTTGGCGTGGTGACCCGACAATAGAATATCAGGAACTTTGTGCCCGCGAAAGTCTGACGGCCGTGTGAAATGCGGGTATTCCAATGTTCCTGCCGAGAACGACTCGTCCGCTGGACTATCATCATTACCAAGCACGCCCGGAATCAATCTACATACGGCATCGATGACAATCAGTGCCGCGGGTTCTCCGCCTGTCAAAACGTAGTCTCCGACCGAAAGCTCCTGGTCTATCCAGTGCTCCCTAACCCGTTCGTCAATGCCTTCATAGTGGCCACAGACTAAGGTAATGCCATTCAGCTTGGATAGCTCAGCGGCAATGGCTTGCGTAAGCGTTGAACCAGCCGGCGAGAGGTATATGACAGGAGATTCTTCGGGGGCTGACTCTTTGGATGCTTCTATCGCAGCAACCAGAGGCTCGGTTTTCATCACCATTCCTGCGCCACCGCCAAATGGATAGTCATCAACCATTTTGTGTTTGTTTGTCGAGTAATCCCGCGGGTTGATGACTCGGATATCAACAATCCCCGCTGCGATAGCCCGGCCAAGAATACTGTGACTAACCGCTTGGAGGATGAACTCAGGAAAAAGGGTTATTACGCTTACACAGAAACGATGCGGAGGTACTTCTTCAGAGCTCATCGACCCGGAGGCCTGGAACATCACGTACGGTGATGACCTTGTTAGCGATGTCGACACAAAGAACAAACTGCTCGACTGCCGGAATCATCGCAACATCTGTCTCGTAGACATCGTTGTTGTTAGCGTTTACGTGCACTGTGTGAACGATTCCAAAGTCCCGACCAGTGTCCGTAGTAACCGCACATCCCTCGATGTCAAAAGCGTAGAATTCATCCGGCGGAAGTTCGGGAAGCTCTTCTTTGAGTGCCCGTAACGTGTAGCCGTGAAGATGTTCAGCCTGGTTACGATCGATGCCGTTCAGCTGGACCAGCCAGCTAGGCGGGTGATGCCGGACGGTTACAACGACTGCCGGAGCCTCTACGCCGTCTGGAGAGACCAGCTGGAGTGACTTAAACGACTTGATTAAGGGCATCCGGGCGAAGTGAGCCATGACTTTGACTTCGCCCCGTACACCAAAAGGCGCAGCGATTGTTCCAATAAGTACGGATGAACTATCCACTAGACGAAACTCGCTTCACGCCAACGAATAAAACCATTTGGTTTTTGCTATGCAAGAATTTCAACGTATACTTTACGCTTGTCTTTCATGGCAACTGCCTTGACAAGGGTTCGAATGGCATTGGCAATACGCCCTTGCTTTCCAATAACCTTTCCCAAGTCATCAGGTGAAACGCGTACTTCGTACGTCGTCGAGTCATCACCCGTAATCTCAGATACTTCAACAGCATCAGGATTATCTACGAGCTCTTTTACCAGAAATTCAACAGTCGATTTCAACGGTGGACCTTCTTTGACCGACTAAAGTTTAGCCTTCAGCCTTTGTCGTTGCTTCAATCAAACCGCTCTTCAAAAGGATGTGGTGGACCTTATCTGTCGGTTGAGCTCCAACTCCAAGCCAATAGCGCAGACGATCTTCTTTTAGTTCCACAATCGGTGCAACATCAGCTGCAACCATTGGATTGTAATAGCCGAGCTGTTCAATGAAGCGGCCATCACGCGCACGGCGGACATCTGCTGCAACGATGTGGTAAAACGGGCGCTTCTTGGCGCCATCACGGCGCAAACGAATCTTAACCATATGCTTTCCTAATTTCCCTCAAACCCAGTTTACGGCATTGGTAGCCGAAACATCGCCTAACGAACAAACGGAGGACGGATCCGTCCAGATGGACCTCCACCCTTACCCTTCTTCGCTGGACGCCGCTGACCTGGCATTCCAGGGAGAGCAGGCATTCCAGACAACCCGGGCATCTTACCACTTGAAAGACCTTTCATCAGGTTTCTCATCTGTTCAAATCGGTTCAATGCCATATTAACATCAGAAACAGGTACACCAGAGCCCCCAGCGATACGTTTACGACGACTTCCGTTGATTATTTCTGGATTTTTTCGTTCCTTCGGGGTCATGCTCCGAACGATGGCCTCAAACTTTGCCATCTCCTTTTCACCAGCACCGAAGTCAACATCTTTGAGCTGAGACCCAACCCCGGGAATCATTTTCAACAGCTGCTCGAGCGGACCCAACTTTCTCATCTGCTGCATTTGCTCAAGGAAATCCTCAAAATCGAATTTTCCCTGCCGCAGCTTCTTTTCCATTTCGACGGCACGTTTTTCGTCGACAGCGGCTTCCGCCTTCTCAATCAGCGAAAGAACATCACCCATGCCGAGAATACGCTGCGCGATTCGATCGGGATGGAATGGCTCTAGGGCATCCATTTTCTCGCCGATTCCGGCAAGCTTGATTGGTTTTCCTGCAACGGCACGTAGTGAAATTGCAGCGCCACCGCGCGTATCGCCATCGACTTTTGTAAGGACAAATCCAGTGATATCAATCGCATCTGTGAACTGCATCGCGACATTCACAGCATCCTGACCTGTCATCGCATCGACAACCAGGAGTGTCTCATGCGGGGATGTCACAGCGTGGATTGCTTTGAGCTCATCCATTAAGGATCCATCCACATGCAATCGGCCGGCTGTGTCCAGAATCACGACATCGAGGCGCTTTTCAGTCGCAAAGGCAACTGCGTGCTTAGCGACATCTACAGGACCCATTCCAGCCTGTGTATAGACCGTTGCACCGACTTGTCCGCCTAGGATCTGAAGCTGTTGTATCGCCGCTGGGCGCTGAATATCGCACGCAGCAAGCATCACCTGCTTACCCTGACCAATCAAGCGTTTGGCAAGCTTCCCTGCGAGCGTCGTCTTACCCGCACCCTGCAGACCACAGAGCATCATCACTGTCATCGCACGCGACTGGATATTCAGCGGGACGGCGACCGCACCTTCAATCGATTCATCGGGTCCAATCCCCGACAATGTCCGGACAAGCTCATCATGGACAAACTTGATGACTTGCTGACCTGGCTGTAAACCATCAAGGACATCCGCACCAAGCGCCTTTTCCTTTACGCGGTTTACAAAACTCTTGACGACTCGGAAGTTGACATCCGCTTCAAGCAACGCCGTACGAACGATACGCATCGCTTCATCGATGTCCGCTTCAGTTAACTTTTGATTACCGCGTAGCTTAGCAAATGCTGTTTGCAGCTTTTCGGCGAGATTGTCAAACATGAGTCACCTTTGGTCTTCCAATCACGAATTTTACCGTGAAGGGGATTGTTATGCGTTATTGTGGAGATATGCCGATGCTAATGACATTTGGAGAGTTAATGTTGCGCATTTCGCCTGCCGGTGATGGCAGGTTTATCACCGCGACCGGTGCGGATCTTGCCTTTGGAGGCGCTGAATGCAATGTAGCAGTCGCCGCATCCATGATGGGCAGTAAGGCGCGTTATGTAACAGCACTACCAGACAACGCCCTAGGATATGCCGCCATCATGAAGGTGAGAGCCTCTGGAGTGGATACGGAACAAATAAAGTGTATCCCCGGCAGAATCGGAATCTATTTCGTAGAACCTGCAACTGGACTGCAACCGGCATCCGTCATTTATGATCGGGCTGGATCCGCAGTAACGCAATGGAAACCTTCGGACAGTGATATCGACGCGATGCTGGAAAACGTGACGCATTTCCACTTTACCGGCATCACGGTGGCGATTGGTGGTGAGGCTGTGAAGACCCTGGTCCAAGTACTCGAAAAATGTAAGGAACGTGGAATACACGTGTCGCTGGATATTAATTACCGAATGAAGCTCTGGTCTGTCGATGCAGCTGCGACTGGGATTAGCCCAGTTGTTTGTTATGTTGACACATTGATTTGCAATGAAAACCATGCCCGGATGCTGTTTGACTGTACGCCTGAAGCGGACATTGACAAGGCGCACATACTACACGAGAAATTTCCCGGGCTTTCAAATGTCCTGGTAAGCAGGAGACGTGCAGTGGATGAAACCCATGATGCATGGAGTGTCGTCGCGTGTGATGGAGATGGTCAGACGTTTCAAAGTGGTCGTCGGGTGATACCGATGATTGAGAGGGTTGGTGGTGGAGATGCATTTGCGGGTGCATTCTTTTCACAATGGATGCAAGGGAAGGAAATGCAATACTGTCTCGAATTCGGTGCTGCTGCGCTTGCATTGAAGCACGGAATTCGTGGTGACTTTTGCACGTTTGCCCACACGGATGTTATGCAGCTGCTATTTGCTGATTCAACATCGGGTGTAGTCCGGTAGAATGATATTCAATATAGTTGACGCACCACAGTGGGGAATACATATCTATGACGAACAGAAAATGGGTCTCCGATAACATTTCCTCCGCTGGACTTATAGCGATTGTGCGCTCGAAATCAGATGATTTTTGTATTGAAGCGGTCGCAGCGCTCGGTGCAGGTGGCTGCCATATTGTCGAAGCGACATTGACAACTCCAGGTGCACTACACTTGGTTTCTAACGTACGTGCGCAACTTCCGAATATCACCATGGGCATCGGAAGCGTCCTCACGGTTGATCATGTGTTGGCTGCCGTAGATGCGGGTGCTCAGTTTGTCGTCACGCCAATCTTGAACACAGCTGTAATCAAGGCCTGCAATGATGCCGACTTGCCAATTGTCTGCGGTGCATTCACGCCAACAGAGGCACAGACCGCCCATGATGCCGGTGCAGATTTTGTGAAGCTGTTTCCGGCTGAAACACTTGGCGCTAGGTACATCAAGGCGCTCCTTGCACCATTGCCACATCTGAGGATAATCCCGACCGGAGGCGTAGACATCACTACGATCCCGGAGCTGTTCGCTGCCGGATGCGTCGCCGTTGCCGCGGGAAGCAATCTTGTAAGCGAAGCGCTTCTGTCCAGTCGCAATGCCGATGCCATAGCCGAGAGAGCAAAGTCATTTGTTGATGCCGTTTCCAAGGCTCGGTGCTCGTAGTGGTTGATGCGCCCATCGCTGGAGTTCGTACCTACCGCCTGTCTGCTAGGCTCTGGGAACCCATTGGAACTCCTCATGGAAAGACCTATCGTCGTGAGTCGCTGCTTGTTGCGGTAGACACTGCTGATGGTCGTACAGGCTGGGGCGAATGTGGTGGCTTTCCTGAAGCTGCTGAAGTACTCATCAAAGAACGCCTGGCCCCAATCCTTTTTGGTCAGTGTGCGCTAAACCATGAGCGTCTCTGGCAGGCCATGTGGCTTGCCGCTCAGCCACATGGCCGTCGCGGGGCCATGATGGGGGCTATCAGCGGCCTCGACATGGCGATTTGGGACTTGCGTGCCAGAACGTTAGGGATTCGTGCTGGTGACCTCTTTGGAGGCATCCACCGCGAGAAGTTACCGTGTGCTGCGATTGGCTTGTATTCAACCGATGGCCCAGAAGCCGAACGCATAGCTCGCTTGGTGGATGAAGCGCGTGCACTGGTTGAGAATGGTTACCGAGCCATTGCTGTTCAGCTTGGGAGAAACCTAACGCAGGACAAGGCACTGATTGTGGGACTCAGGAGTGCGCTGCCCGAGACAGCGTTTACCGCTGAGGCACATGGAGCCTACGACCTCCCTGAAGCGATCGCTATTGGTCGACTTTTGGAAGAAAACCGCTTCTCAGTGTTTGAAGATCCTGTTCCTGCGGATATGCCGGATCTATACACGCACTTGGCAGCGGCCGTCCGGATGCCCCTTGCTGCAGGACGTCTACTGCAGACAAGAACCGAGTTTGAGAATTTGCTGCGTACGCGGTGTGTTCACGTTGCTCATGTTCATCTCGCATGGTGCGGTGGACCAACCGAAGCGCTTCGAATACGGGCATTGGCATCGGCACATGGTATCAATGTCTCCCCAATTGCGACTGGTAATGCAATCGGGGTCGCCGCAGCGATGCACTTCCTTGCAACGGATATCCGTCAACCTGGACGTACCGAGGCGCCGCCCCCGCTGCTGCGCCGCGATGGACTTCGAGATCCGCTGCGGGATCATCTCTCAGGAGGCATGTTGCGTCTTGAAGATGGCCTGATGACGATTCCCAAAGGACCCGGATGGGGGATTGATCCAGACCTTCAAGCCATTGAGAGACATTTCGTTACCACGCAAAAACTGACTCCATCAACAATCCTCCCATAGTTTCGTTTGGGGCATCGCATCATGAGAAGTCAAGATCTTCGAAATGATCGCATTCTGCAGAACGTAATCCTGTAATAGAAATAATCCCGATAGGTGTATTCATCTGTCTCACTTCGACATCGGTTGCTGGGTCACCTACAATGCACCTATGACGATGATGCAACGGATTTTCGATGTACAAACCAGCATTCAGGCTGACAAGAAGGCAATGGAGCGCCTTGTCACCCTGTGCGACCGCTATGGACATCGCCTAAGTGGTTCCGACTCCCTCGAACGTGCACTCGATTGGCTGGAAAGAACGCTTCGTCAGGATGGCTTTGATTCGGTGACACGCCAACCCGTCATGATCCCAAGGTGGGAACGAGGCAAGGAATCGTTGGATCTTATGATGCCCAGACAGGCGCCTCTGGCGATGCTTGGACTTGGTGGCAGTATTGGAACCAGCCGTAGGGGACTCGTTGCGCCCGTTGTGCCTGTGAGGGACTTCTCTGATCTTGCTGCGAAGGCTGACTTGGTACGTGACAAAATTGTGCTGTTCAATGTGCCATTCACGACCTACGGGGCGACCGTCCAGTACCGGGTTAAGGGAGCCGCAGCAGCCGCAAAAGCTGGTGCATTGGCAGCCATTGTGCGCAGTGTAGGCCCGACGTCTTTAAATACTCCGCACACAGGATCGATGTCGTATGAAGATGGCATCAAGGAGATACCGACGTGTGCCGTTTCGATCGAGGGTGCTGAGCTGTTGCAACGGCTTTATGATGCCGGCGATAAACCCTTGGTAAGGCTCAAAATGGATGCACACATGCGGCCAGACAGGCGTTCGTCCAATATTTGGGCTGATATCCGTGGCAGCAAATATCCCGATGAAGTCGTTGTTCTTGGTGGTCATATTGATAGCTGGGATGTTGGTCAAGGGGCGAATGATGATGCAGGTGGATGCTGTGCTGCGTGGGAGGCACTGATGCATCTCAAACGTGGAAGGTGGCGTCCACATCGCACGATACGTGTTGCATTCTGGGTTAATGAGGAAAACGGAACGCGCGGTGCTGTTGAATACGCAGCCCGAGTAGCGGCAACCCATGAACGCCACCGTCTCCTCGTGGAATCGGATAGTGGCGTCGGAAATCCACTGGCTGTCGGAATTACAACCAAGAATGAGACTAACTTTCGTGCAATTGAGGCTGAACTGAAGCCATTCCTGCAGGATCGCCTTGCAGTTGCAGTTACGAATGGCGGGGGAGGGGCAGATGTTGGACCAACTGGAGCTCTTGGGTACCCGACCGCTGGTCTAAACACTGACACGACCGGGTATTGGAATGTTCATCACACACCCGCCGATACTGTTGACAAAATAAATCCTGATGATTTCCGTCGGTGCACGGCCGCTCTGGCGACGGTTGCCATCTGGGCAAGTGAGTCGGACATTGCTATTTAGGGGTGAGAATATGGTAGTATCCGCCGGCATGAATCGACCTCTCAACATACTGCTTTCAAACGATGATAGTGTTCACGCGCCTGGAATCTTGGCGATGCGCCGGGCACTGGCCGCTGCTGGCCACACAGTGACCGTTTGTGCACCCGATCGTCCACGGTCGGCAACAGGACACTCAATCACGCTGCATAAGCCGCTACGATTGAAAGAGGTCGTACTCCACGATGGTTCTCTAGCCTATGCGTGCAGCGGGATGCCAGCGGACTGCGTGCTGATGGGGTTGACACAGCTGATGAAAGGCAATCGCTTTGATTGCGTCGTCAGTGGTATTAACCATGGTCCCAACCTTGGCTGGGACACAACGTACTCGGGTACTGTTGCCGCAGCCATGGAAGGAGTGGTAAACGGGTTCCAAGCAGTTGCTGTTTCGATGGCATCCTTTGATCCCGCACCACACTGGGACACTGCCGGCGATTTCATCGCAAAGGTAATCGTCCCACAGCTGATGGCTAATCCGCTGCCCGATGGCTGTCTTCTTAACGTAAACGTGCCCAATCTGCCTGCTAATGAAGTCTCTGCTGAGATTACCCGTCAGGGTGAGCGACACTATGAAGACAAACATGAGGCGCGCATTGACCCACATGGCTCAGCCTACTTTTGGATAGGCGGGAAACCTGTCGATGTGGATCCTATTCCCGGCACCGATGTCTATGCGGTCAAGAACAACAGAATATCCATCACGCCTCTGCATCTTGACCTAACGCGGCACGATGTTCTGAGTCACCTGCGCGAATGGGATGTCAACGCGTAACTGTTTTCGCTGGGGTAAACCCGACTGCGGCAAGCCCAGTTTCACTTGTCCAGTAAGCTTCGATCACGGTTTCTACAAATGTTGGGAAATACGGATGTTCCTGCCATAATCCCGCGCGAACACTTTCTAGCAACGAGACTATCTGTGGTAATTCGTGTCCTCGATAGGATTCGTATATAAACGTCAAGCGATTGACGACATCTGGTGATGAAGCTCCACCCGAGTGATCACATTTTGGAACAATCACATCATAAAGTTGCATCAGTTCATTTGATGCCAACAGCGCCCTAATGGTCATTCGATTACCTCACCGCCGCGATTCCAATGTGATTTGTCTCGCCGTCGCGTACTTGTACTGCCACATGACTTGAATTCGGTGAAATGCAGCATACGAGCGGTAACAATGCGCCAGCTCGAACTTCAGCGACCTCCCTTACCTTCCATGTCAGAGTATCAAGGACATTCACCGCTGTTTGAGAGCCGAATGCAATCAAGCCGCCATCCTTGCTCCACGAAATGGCTGTAGTGATACCACTTGCGACGTATGTTCGCTGCGTTAGTTTTAGGGTTGCTACATCTAGCGTAAAGAGCTGAGGTGGATTGCTTTTGTTTTGCAAGAGAAGCGCAATTGTGGAGCCATCCGGGGATGTCACCAGCCAGTGCCGCGGTTTCTTTACAATACGCAAGTCTGTTTCCGCTAGATGTGTTAAGCGTCGCTGACCTATGCCCACTGGTGGTTTGATTCTGTGATCTTGATCAAAGGAATGGCTCGATGCTAATGTCAGTGGAGCGGTATCAACAAGAAATATCTCTGTCAAAGCATCGCCATTAATAACCGTATCTGCCATAAAGGCAATCTGTCTCGTCGAACCGAGCCAGGTCTCTTCGTACGCACGTGTGATGTGATGCTGAGAGGTTGGCGTAACGACGGTATCTGTGACGATGAACGAATGGTAGGTTCCGCTATGGTTACGTGCATGAGTGGATGGCACATTGACGGTGCCCGGAATATGCACTGCAATGTCTCTCACATTTGGTGAAACGAAAGCATCATTATAGGTGGATCGAAGCCAGTCACCCTTTGGATGCCACATGTGTACATGCGTGCCGCCACGGAGGGCGCCGGCAACCGGACGTTCATCCAGTTCCCGTGCATCCATTGGGTGGGAAGTGTAGGGGACTGACCTTTGCCCAATCATGCCTTGACGGTGTGTTGGACCATACATCCAGTCTGATGTCGGATTTTCTGGTCCAGTAATGAAGACGTAGCGATCATCAAATGGGTGGGTTGTAACGACTCCGCATCCAGCCCCATGTTTGGAGAAATAGACGCATTTTTCCTCACCCGTTTTGACATCAACCTGCATGATTCGGGTGCCATCAAAGATGTCGCCAAGCCGGTCAGACCGTGTGTCGTACATCAAAGATCTGGAATCAGGTGTCCAGATGTTGTTGTTTGTAAGAACACGGCCATCGTGGTTCTTAGTAATAATCCGAAGTTCAGTGGCCATCCGTTACCTTTAGCCGAGTTTAGGCAGCTCAAACCCTTTACGGTTTTTACGCTTGTACGGAAGCTCATCCATGGCTTTACGCACATTGGTAACCTTCTCAGTTGCTGTATCCCAGTGCAGTGTTTCGCCGCTTAGGTAGGCTAAGTTAGCGAGGTGGCAAACGGTTGTCGTCTGGTGCATCGATGCAACATTTGACCGTGTGGTCCCTCGGGTCTTGACAGAGTTGAGGAACTCACGTACATGCGTTCCCAAACCGTTCATGGTGCCGCCCCAATCCTTTGGCGCAGGCTTTTCAACGGGTTTGCCTTGTGCATCGAAGATGCTCCATCCGGCACGGTCGACAAGCAAACGACCTTCGGACCCGATAAACAGTGCGCCGTGGTCGCGTCCGCCATCTACGCCGACTGCCTGATCGCCGACGTGCACTTCCCAGTCCATGATCCAGTTGTCAAAGTTGTAGAGCGTCATGAGGGTATCCGGGGTTGTACGGTCATCCTCCGGCCCTACGTAGAACTTTCCACCAATGGATGTGACCTTGGATGGCTGAACAAGGTTGTCTGATTTTGACATTCCGAGGAGAACGATGTCCATCATATGGACGCCCCAGTCGCCGACCATCCCACCGGCAAAATTGTAGTACCAGCGATGGTTGTAGTGCAGACGGTTTGATTGGTAGGGAACCATCGCAGCTGGTCCAACCCAGAGGTCATAGTCGACATCCTTTGGAGGCTCAGATGGTGCAACCTTACCTAAGACGGCAGCCTTCGGCGCTTGAATTTTCCATGCGCGGCATACATTGATTTTGCCAAGCTTCCCGCTGCGGACATAGGTAACCGCATCAAGAAATTGTTGCTGACTTCGCTGCCATGTTCCAACTTGGACAATGCGCTTGTAGTGCGTGGCGAAGTCGACCATCTGGCGACCTTCCATGATGTTGTGGGAGATAGGCTTCTCACAAAAGACATCTTTGCCATTCATACAAGCAGCAATCATCGGGAGAGCGTGCCAGTGGTCAGGTGTGCCGACGATAACGACATCGACATCCTTGCGGGTCACGACGTTTCTATAGTCTTTGATTTCTGCAGGACGCACATCGTAGCGGTCTTCCGCCATATCTGCCGCTTCGCGCATTCGATTTGCATCCGGGTCACATACAACCGTGACAAGGGTGTCAGCCTGCTGCATAAACACACGCAGGTTAGCCTTGCCTTGGCCGCCACACCCAATGAGTGCGACGCGAATTTTCTCTTGCGGATCAACGACAGCGATACCTGGCGCAGAACCTGGGAGGACAGCTCCAAAATCGTGAGCAGCACTGCCGAAGGACTTGCCAAAGCCTGGTTTGACAACAGTTGTACCAACGAGACCCACAGCAGCGAGTCCCAGAATGTTTCTTCGAGATACGGATGTTTCCAATGTCTTACCCTTTCGACAGGTGAGCAGTTATCAATGTCAGTGCTACCAAGATGTGGTGATTACGTCAATCTGAACCATGTTTATGATTCTCACTAACATCGTGAATAGCCATGGACTATGTTATCTAGTGATGGAAGTTCGGAGGACCTTTGTAGGTGCGTTTTTGCATTGTAAACCAAAGCGTAGTTAGGACTGCAAGGGTACCAACCAGGACAGTCAGCGCCCATTGGTTAGGCGGTTGAATACCGATATAGGTAATCAAAACCAATGCCATTGCTACAACGCCTGAAAGTATCTTGAACGGGACTACACCAATGTTCCACTTGCCTGGTTGAGGCCACTTTTTGCCACCCAACGCGAAACCACCAAGTACTAGTGGAATCGCATAGGTTAGGAACAGGAAGATAACCGCACATGAAACCACGACTGCATAGACGGAAACACCCTTAATATTCGTCAATGTAGCCACAGCCATAAAGACAGATGTGACCGCAGCCGTGGCCCAAATCGCAACATCAGGGGCCTTACTGGTGGCACTTACTGTTGCAAGTGACTTGCTGAACGGCAGCCCACCATCCCGGGCAAAGGCAAAAGTCATTCGGCTTGCACTTGTTACTGTTGCAAGTCCACAGAGCAGCTGGCAAACGAGAACAGACCCCAGAATAGGGTACCGAATAGCATCCGGTAGCCGTTTTTCAAGAACCCAGAAGAACACATTCCAACCTTGCGTCGCAGCTTCTGCCATGTCTGGTATTGCGAGAAGAATGGATATAAGCAAAAGCCAGCCAGCAAGAAATGCCCAGAAGACGCTGCTGATAATGGATTTTGGAACTGTGGTGGATGCATTCCGGGTTTCTTCGCTCGTGTGTGCTGATCCATCGTAACCAGTGATTGTATAAATGGGAAGAAGGAGCGCTAACAAGAATGCCCAAGAGGTACTGACCTTTGGCCAAACATCGGCTCCAGCAGCACCTGTGTTGTTTGAAAACTCAAGCAGCCGGTGAATTGGAAGTGGACCAGATTTCGCCAGAAGAAAGATGCTTGCCACCACCGTTGTCACCAACAACAGGTAGCCACTAAGGTCGGTTAGTTTACTCGTAATCCGTATGCCCCTCGCATTGATTGCGGCTTGCAGGGCTGTGATGAGTGTAACGGCAATAATTGAAACAAACGGCGATTGTGGTATTGGAAGGTGTTGACCAAATGCACCTACAAAGAAGTTCCACGCACCTGCATTGATAGATGCAAGAACAGTGATGAGTCCAAAAATATTCAACCAAGCGGTGATCCATCCGATGAATCGATTACCAAGTATGGTTGCCCAGTGGTAGAGCCCTCCAGCGGTTGGGAAAGAGGATGATATCTGCGCCATTCCGACGGCAAACACTCCGGACAGCAGACAACCGAGTGGCCATCCAATGCCGATGCCTGCACCGCCGACACCGCTTGTTACCTGAGCGACGGAGTTCACACCACCCGTTAGAATACTGATGATACTGAACGAGACCGCAAAGTTTGAAAACTGTGAAAGTCTTCTGTCGAGCTGCTGTTCATAGCCGAGGTCAGCAAGTACGCTTTCCTCGTTTTGATTCTGTATGACTTCTGTCTGGCTGTCATCTTGCATGCACGCATAATACACGGCAATACCTACAGGTAGGGGATGTGCACTGTCACGCGGGGCGGTTTCACGCGATGTAATATATAGACAATCTGGGTTGTAGCAGT
>CAIRTT010000447.1 GCA_903881535.1 uncultured Armatimonadota bacterium | reverse complement strand
GTCTTGCGCTTCCCTCGTACGATTCCACTTGGTGGGGAAGCCTTTACCCGTGCAGTGGCGGACAAGCTGTCCTTGTCCCTCGATGCCGCCGAAGACGAGAAGGTTGAGCGCGGAGAAGTGTTGCTTGACTTGGTTGAGCAGGCACAGGAAGATATGTTTGGATCGTCTGGGGATGCGGCAGATAACGGCATTTCATCTCCATGGGATGTTGACATTTCGGCGCCATTGCCTCCAAGCCTATTTGGGGATACGGCACCTGCAGCGCCAGTCGAAGCGGCACCCGTTGAAGATGTCAATCCATTCGCAGTGACGCCTGAGCCAGCTGTCGAAGCTCCATTGGCTGCAGAGCCTGTCGCACTAACAGCTAGCGAGCAGCGAGTTCGTGATGTGTTCATGGCTTTATTACCTGTCCTCGGTGAGTTCACGATGGAGCTGCGAAGATCGGTCGATTATTTCCGGTCAAAGTATCCAACAGAGACCGTTGATCACTTGCTGCTCTGTGGTGGTGGTGCAAATCTACGCGGATTTGATGCTTACCTTGAAAAGGAAATCGGCTTACCAGCAAGCGTTGCAGATACATTTGGCAGTACAAACGTAACCGCTAAGTCTGTTACTGGGGCGCAACGGACGGCATTGTCATCAGCTTTTGCTGTTGCAATGGGCCTTGCGGCACGGGATGCTGTAATTGGTTCGTAGGAACTTTCTACTTGAATGTTGAATAGTTTCGACCGATGATGTAGTTATCTTGGTGAGTCTTATGTGTGTGACTCGGTTGGATGAGGTGAATAGATGTCAGTGCTTCGCATAAACCTTATGCCTGCATACATTGCAGAGCAGCGGAAAACCAAAGCGGCAGTTGTTGGAACCGTCGCCGGCGTAGTTGCTGTGATTGGTGGTCTCCTTGGCTACCAGTTTGGTTATCTCGTGCCATCCGTCAACACGATGATTGAAGAGGCAAATGCTGCCGACTCAGATGCGAAAGCTGTT
This sequence comes from uncultured Armatimonadota bacterium, assembly GCA_903881535.1. GTDB lineage: Bacteria > Armatimonadota > Armatimonadia > Armatimonadales > Armatimonadaceae > CAIRTT01. The sequence goes on along the minus strand of CAIRTT010000447.1, from coordinate 11,121 downwards.
GAAGCGATTGAAGCGGAAACAACATCCACGCTCGCACTGATCAAACCACTTCAGGACAAAGTCAACTTTGTCAAGACGGTGCAGTTCCACAATGTCCTCGTCCCTCAGATCTACCGTAACGTTGCAAAGTACACCTACCGCAAGGTCGAATACAGCTCGATGGCGGTAACCGGTGATTCGCTTTCCATCAATGCATATGTCCAGAACCTCTCCGATGTTGGAAAGTATTACCTGACATTGTTTGCCAATCCGGATGTCAAGTCGGTTTCAATCAGTGCGCTACCAGGTTGGCCGAACGCATCCACGCAGGCCGTTGGTTTGCCGGGTGAGGCTCCTTTGGATCCAAATGCAAATGGATTCCCACTTCAGGTGTCCGCAAATCTTGTGATGCCAGTGATTGCTCCAACGCCACCAGGTGGCGGAGGTGCTGCGGCAGGTGGTGGATTTGGTGGCATGATGGGTGGATCTGGCTCTATGATGGGCGGACCGGGTATGCGCGGTGGCGGTGGTCCTATGATGGGCGCTCCTATGGCCGGCGGTGGTGGTGGCGGTGCAGCTGCCGGCTCCAAGGGTGGCGGACCGCAGGCTGTTGATTAGGTTGCAGGCAGGAAGAGAACCAATAATATGTCAAAACTGACTCGTCCTCAAATCTTCATTATCGGTGGCGTAACTGCACTGGTATTTGGTTTGGGTGGATATTTTGGATTGATTGATCCGGCACTAAAGCAGCTTGATACTGAGCGCACGCGTCGTGATACCCGTCGAACCAAAGCAGATGAGCGATCTACTGCTGAGCGTAAGAAAAAGGATGCTAATAAGCAAGTTGCGCAAGCAAAGGCTGATTGGAATGTCTACGAGCGCAGGTATATGCCTGATATCGATGTCTCAAACACCTATTCTGCTTGGCAGGATTTGATTAATGAGCAAGTGCGCGTTCTTGGTCCAAAGATGCAGAAGTTTCTGGACAGCGATAAGTCTGTAACGAAGCTCCAGGGTAGTTTTGCACTACCGGCTGCGCCAAGCGACCCGAATGCATCCCTGAATGAACTTTACGTCTTCACTCCTGGTGGAGTTCAGGTTCAAGGGACATTCAAAAATGTTCTTTCCCACGTTGAGCGCTGGAATCGTTTTGATCGTCTCGTTTTGGTGACTGGGTTGACGCTCTCTGGCAACTCTCCAAACTTGGTAGGTCAATATAATCTTCAGGTCTTCGAATACACCCATGGTGATCGAACCAAGGCTATTGCCATCCCACAGGCATCCGGTGGTGGTGCGGGTGGCGGCGGTGGCATGATGGGTGGTTCTGGATCGATGATGGGTGGTGCAGGCATGCGCGGCGGTGGTGGTCCACAAATGGGCGGTATGACCGGCGCTGGTGCTCCTGCTGGCGGTGGTAGCGGAGTGAAGGGCGGAGACTAATGCTGGGTCAAAGCAATACGATGGAAACAAAAAACATGATTCGTACTGGTCTTGTAGCCGGCATTCTGGGTTCTGCCTTAATGCTTGCCGGTTGCGGAGGTGAAGAAGCAGCCGCACCTGCGCCTGTCTCACAGGTAGCTAGTGGTGGGGCTGCCGGAATTGATGCAGATATGGCATCGACTACACCTGCTGCTGGCATGCCTGTTTCTGGCGGCAATGTTCGTTTTGGTGTGCAGCCAGCTGGTGGTGGTTCTGGAAAAGGGAACTCTAACAGTTGGGTTACGGCGGCATCGACAGTAAAAGTTGATGAATCGTTGGTTGCCGCTGGTACTGCTGCTGTTGCCGCCGCAGCTGGACAAGCGGGCGGACAAGCAGGTGGCGGAGCGACTGGTGGTAAACCTCCTGAGGTTAAAGATGGTCAGGTAGCCGCAGGTTTCCGCAAAGATCCTTTTGAATCATTCCTTAAGGTAGTGGTTCCAGAGATTCCTGCATATACATTGGCACTTCCGCGCCGTCTTGCTTCGCCATATATCCCGCCGGCTCCGAAAGAGACAGATGATCCGCTGAAGACGAAGGGGCCTCTTCCTCCGCTTCCACGGCGTATTGCTGGTGTGATGTATAACGGTGCAATCACTGCAATCTTGGAGACGGGTGATCCATCCGGAGATGTGATGCATCAGGTGATTCGTCCTGGTACGAAGGTTCCATCGGGTGATCCACAATCTGGAGAACTCACCGTTGAATCGATTACATTACGGTCATTAGTGTTGCGGGCAGATGATGGCCGCTCACTTGAAGTCAAGCTTTCTGGCTTGGCACCAGCGGTAGCGGATGCGCTACGTGGGCAGTTCTCATCTGGCTCCGGTGGCGGAGCAGGTGCCCCAGGAATGGGTGCGGGAATGCCTGGGATGGGTGGTTCTGGTGGCATGGGTGGCCGCGGTAACAAATCCGGTGGTGGCGGAGCCGGCGCTTCGTTGTAGAATGTGACTTGTCGTGAGATGTTTGTGAGGTGACAATATGAACGTTACTCGTATTTTAGCAATCGGACTTGGTCTGGCTGGTGTTGTGGCTGTTTCGCCGACGACGGCGTACGCACAGCAGGAACGCAATCCTAATTCGATTACATTAGATCTCAAGGATGCTCCAATCCGAACAACCTTGGAAATGGCATTCAAGCAAGCTGGTATCACCAACTACGTTATCGACAATAACGTAGCTGGCTTTGTGACGATGACAATCACGGACCAGCCATTTGAAAACGCCTTGAAGCTGATCATGCGTGCGGCGACAGTACCGTTGACCTATATTAAGGAAAACAACGTCTACATTGTCAAGCCACGGCAGATTTCGCAGAACACGTTGCCTGCAACTCCTGATATTTCACAGGAATCAACAGCAACAAATAATGTCTCATTTGAGCGTATTCCTCTGATTTTTATCGACCCCATGGACCTTATGGGAGCCTTTGGTAACATCACCTTTATTAACCAGTTCAACCGCGGCGGCGGTGGTGGTATGGGCGGCGGAATGGGTGGTATGGGCGGCGGAATGGGTGGGATGGGCGGCGGAATGGGTGGTATGGGCGGCGGAATGGGTGGCATGGGCGGCGGCATGGGTGGCATGGGCGGCGGCATGGGCGGCATGGGCGGCGGCATGGGTGGCATGGGCGGCGGCATGGGTGGCATGGGCGGCGGCATGGGTGGCATGGGCGGCGGCATGGGAGGCGGCATGGGAGGCGGCATGGGCGGCTTCGGCGGCGGCCGCAACTTCTAAGTACACGAATTCTCGAGGTGGTTGCTCATTGGAGTGACTGCCTCGGTTGCACGTCAATTGACGTGCGCATCCGTTGGGAGGACATTTAATGTTGAATCCAATGCCGCGCAGACGGCAAGGTTTGTTACTCGCTGCAGCATCTGCTGCTGTTCCTTTTATGCTCTGTGCACCATCGTTTGCACAGTCAACAGCGGATGCCCGTACGGTTTCCATCGAACTTCGCGATGCCCGTATGGAAGAAGCTATTACGGCGCTCACCGGTAAGTCTGGGGTCAACGTTGTTGTTGTTCCTGGTAACTACAACAAGGTGACGCTCAACATTAATGAACTTCCTGTGCACCGTGCATTGAAAGCAATCGTTGAGGCAGCTGGTGGTCAGATTGAAGATGCTGATGGCATCACGTACATCCGTCCTGCAGCAATCAAGGTCGACACCAAGGCTGAACCGAAGGTTGAAGCACCTGTTGTTGTCAAGCGCGCTCCGATGATTTGGTCGAAAATTGATATCAAGTTCATTGCTCCACGTGATCTTGTAAAACTTTTGAATAACCCTCAGGGAACTGAGTTGTTCAAATACGACATCAAAATGCCTGACATGATGCCTAAGGCACTTGGCGGCGCTCCTGCACAGTTTGTAACGAACCCTAGCTTGAATCCATTTGGTCCTCAGGGTGGCTCCGGATTTGCTGGATCTCCCATTTCTGAACCTACACTCGATGTCGCTGGACAGCGTGGTGGAATGGGCGGCGGTATGGGCGGTATGGGTGGCGGCATGGGTGGTATGGGCGGCGGCATGGGCGGCATGGGCGGCGGCGGCCGTGGTGGTGCTGGTCAAGGTGGCGGCGGCGGTAACAACGGTGGCGGTGGCGGTGGCTTTGGTCAGGGACAAAATGGCCAGGGTGGACAGCTCCTTCCTGATGGCATCCGTAACCTGATTTCCGGTGATGGTGACAACTCACTCATCGTTCAAGGTGAACCACAGGCCATCGAAGAACTTAAGTCGATTGTTCGCTTCCTCGATGTTGCGCCGAAGCAGGTCATGATCAAGGCCGAATTCGTAACAGTCAACATCAACGATGCACAGGGTTTTGGTATCGACTGGAAGATTTCTCCAGCCGGTAACCTTGACATGAACATTGCGCCTACGACGTTCAATGCTGCACCTAGTGTTACAGTTGCGTACGCATCCGGAAACGCAGTAGCTGCACTACGTGCCGCAGCAACGAAAAATACGTCGAATATCCTTCAGGCCCCAATGATTACGACGAGTAACAACCAGCCTGCATCGATCTTTACGTCGTTGACGACTACGATCTTTATCAACCAACAGGTTGTTACAGCATTCGGGTCCTTTACGCAGACGTTACCTGTTCAGATTCCAATCCAATCTGGTCTTCAGGTTCAACCGCACATTAACGGCGACGGCACGGTCAGCATGTTCTTGACCCCACAGCTTTCGTCGTTCCGTGTTGTTCCAGGTGTTGGCTCACAGCCATCGTTTGAAACAAGCACTCAGTTCTTGACGACGTTCCGACGACTCAAGACGGGTGAGACCATGGTCCTCGGCGGCTTCATCACCAATCGTGAAGACAAGAACGAAACGCGTGTTCCGTTGCTATCCGATCTCCCGATCATTGGCAACCTGTTCACACAAAAGTCTAAGTCCAGCAACGGACAAGAGATTCTTGTGTTCATCACGCCAACCATTCTTGAAGATCCAGGTACCTCCACCGGAGGAACCAGCCTCTAAGCTGGAAGTTCACACGTGAATACAAAGGCATCCGCTAACGCGGATGCCTTTTTTCTTTGCAACCTAAAAGGCTTCTACGTCATCAATGGATAGAGTTTCTAACTGTGCTCCGCTAAGAATTACACTGCGTTCGCCATTTCTGATGTCCGATTGTTGCCCTAAGGTACGTTGTTAGCTGCTTCGAAGTCATCACGGCTAGGGTGTTTGTAAGCTATCTTGCAGACCACTCACATGCACTAACTGCGATGAATCTATAGTGTTTCCGTGCCTAACTGGTTACTGATTCTTTATCCGTGTGTGCCGCTGAGATAATATATACAAATATGTTTCGATTCCTGACCGCTGGAGAATCTCACGGACCCTTGATGACCACCATCATCGAAGGATTGCCTGCTGGACTGACTGTTGTAGCCGCCGATATAAATGCCGATCTCGCCCGTCGGCAAGGCGGGTACGGACGTGGTGCACGGCAGAAAATTGAAACGGATTCAGTGGAAATCACCGCTGGAGTGCGCTTTGGGAAAACATTGGGATCTCCAGTGACACTGTCCGTCCGGAATCGGGACTGGATGAACTGGTCTGGGCGGATGCAGATCGAACCACTCGATGAACATGCGCAAGCAATCCCTGCAGTTACAATTCCAAGGCCCGGACATGCTGATTTTGTCGGGATGCGGAAGTATAACCACGATGATCTTCGTAATGTCCTAGAACGCTCCAGTGCGCGAAATACCGCTACACTTGTTGCTGTCGGCGGCGTTTCGAGAGCGTTTCTGCGGGTTTTTGGAATTGAAGTCGTTTCACACATCGTTCAAATTGGATCCGTAAAGTCTGATTTCTCTAGCGAACTCACAGCCGAAGCGGTACGTGAGAGGGCTGCTGAAAGTTTGGTGTCGTGTATTTGTGAAACCGCATCGACTGAGATGATCGCACTTATCGATAACGCTAAACGGCGTGGCGATACCCTAGGCGGTGTATTCGAAGTTGTGGTTTTTGGTTTGCCGATTGGACTTGGGTCCTATGTGCACTGGGATGAACGTATTGATGGCCGTATCGGACAGGCAATTCTGAGCATTAATGCGGTCAAAGGTGTAGAGATTGGCCTGGGTTTCGGAGTGGCGGCACTTCCTGGATCACAGGTTCATGATGAGTTTGCCGTCGATGACACAGGGCATGTGCTCCGTCCAAGTAACCGGGCGGGTGGTACAGAAGGTGGCATTACAAACGGCCAACCCCTTGTTGTTCGCGGAGCGATGAAGCCTATCGCGACCCTGATGCGTCAGCTTGGTAGCGTTAACCTTCAAACTGGACAAGCGGCTCCAGCGTTTGCAGAGCGCTCGGATGTGTGTGCTGTTCCGGCAGCGGGGGTCATCGCGGAGGCAATGGTTGCTATTGTACTGATGGAGGCATTCCTCGAGAAGTTTGGTGGTGACTCGATGGCTGAAATTCAGCGCAACTATGATGCGTATATAGCCGCTCCATTTGGTGCGGTGGTGGCGTAGTTTTCTGTGGTTACGCTGCGTGATAACAAGCGGAACCTTGTCCTTATTGGCTTCATGGGATGTGGGAAAACAACCATCGGAAGGCAGCTGGCATCAAGGCTTGATTTTGGTTTTACCGACACGGATGCACTTATTGAAGCGCGAATCGGTGTGTCGATTGCTGAGTACTTTACGAAGCATGGTGAGGATGCCTTTCGTGATATCGAAAGCGAAGTTATAAACAGGGTCTCCAATCTCGCGAACCAAGTGATCGCGACCGGTGGGGGAGCTATTCTGCGGGACGATAACCGGATGCATTTGCGTTCAGGAAATGCAGTCATATGGCTGACAGCGCGTCCAGATGTCGTTGTTGCGCGTACCGAGCGTCGACGGGGAGTTCGACCGTTGCTAAGCACCGATGAAGACCCAATCGAGCGAGTTTTAAGAATTCTGGCCATTCGTGGTCCGCTTTACCAGTCCATTGCGGATGTTATTGTCGACACATCAGATCGCCCTGTACACCGTGCTGTAGGTGACATCGTTCGTAAGTGCGTTTTGCCTTACCACTCGGGAGAACCTGCCAAGTGAGCAACGTTTCCACGGTTGACATTGGCTTTCCTGATGGCCGTAGCTACACGATTTCGATCGCAGATGGCCTGCTTGACGATTCCGCGATTCGAACTGGCGTGGATGCGAGCCATGCTGTGGTGATCACCGAGCGTACAATTCTCGCATTAGGATCCACGGGACCGTTGGCACGGACGGTTGCTAATTTGGAACGGCGCGGGATGCGCGTTGATACGATAACCTTCGCAGGCGGTGAAGAACAAAAAAACATGTCCACCGTCATGGACATAATGCAGCAGCTGTATGCGGTTCGTGGCCTCGACCGTAAGACGCTGCTGGTTGCGGTTGGTGGAGGGGTAGTCGGAGATATTGTTGGCTTTGTTGCTTCCATCTATCTTAGAGGACTTGCATTCGTGCAGGTGCCAACGACTTTACTTGCGATGGTCGACTCATCCGTTGGAGGAAAGACGGGTGTTGACTTCGAGCAAGGGAAGAATCTTATTGGTGCATTTATCCAACCGTGCGCCGTTTGGGTGGATACGTCAGTGTTGACCACACTTCCGCCCCGCGAACTCGCCGCTGGCATGGCTGAAGTCATTAAGTATGGCATCATTGCCGATACGGAGATACTTACCCTTTGTCAGGAGCTGCCACCTGATACAGCAGATTATCTCGATATCGTGTCCCGAAGCTGTGAAATCAAGGCAGCCATTGTCATCGAGGATGAACACGAGATAACCGGTGTACGCGCAAGCCTCAACTTTGGACATACCGTTGGCCATGCTCTTGAAGGATTAACTGGATATAAGCGGTATAAACATGGCGAGGCGGTGGCCATAGGGATGGTTTCTGCTGTGCATATAGGCATTGCTGCCGGACTTACGCCGCCAGGACTTCTGGATACGCTGCTGAAATCGCTAAATGGCATGGGTCTGCCGATAGACCTCCCCGATGATGTTTCGAATGAAGCAATCATAGAACTAACATGTCGTGACAAAAAGGCGTCTGCTGGAGTGGCACGCTATATCATTGCACGTGACTTTGGTCGCATGGAGCTGCATCAGCTCCCAGTCAATGTCATTACGGCAGGGCTTGATCGACACCGGAGTGCAGGAAGCAATCATGTCTGAGCGGATAACATCTGGAATCCTGATCATTTGGATGATTTTTGCAACATTTGTATTCTTTTCACCGTATTTGGGTGTGCCGATACCGTTGCCTGTGGCGACAGCCATCTATGCCTTAATGTTGGTTGGAGGTATTGTAAGGGTACTACTGATGTGGCTTCGTAGCCGCAGTGGGACGATAAAGCAATCATGAACGATGGAGTTCGGGATGACGGTAGCCTGCCTCCTATGTCGCTTGGCATTCTGAGTGAGCGCTATGACCTGCTTGATGATTTTGGGACAACACCCCTGTTTCGTCATTTTCGTGCGCGGGATATGCAGCAAAATACGCTGGTTTCCGTCAAGCTTTTGCGCTCAATTATGCGAGAGTACCCCGATGTCTTTGATGCGGTGAAGGTGTCTGCGCTCACACATCTTTCATTGCGATCTGATCACATTGCGCAGCTCCTCGATGTCGCTGAGGATCCAGAACACGGACTCTTTATTGTGGAGCAGTTTGTACGTGGCGTCGACTTGGCAGACCGTATTCATAGATCTGCACTCCCGATGCCAATAACGATTATCAACCTTTTGCTGCCTGTGGTTGCAGCTCTCCAAGAGGCACATGCACAGGGCGCGGTTCACGGTGGGGTCCGGCCTGACAACATCATCATTGGTCTTGATGGCAAAGCTGTGCTCGCTGGGTGGGCGTGCGCTCCTGGGTTACATCGCCTGGCTCAACGCACGACATCGGTGGAAGTGGCCATTGCTCGCTATGCCGCTCCTGAAACGGCGACAATTCACAGCTGGACACAATCATCAGATATTTATTCGTTTGGTGTTGTCCTCTATGAGGCTCTCACAGGGGAGCTTCCATTTGCCGGCGAAGATGCGGTTGAACTGGCTACCCAGCATGCGACATCGATTCCCATACCGCCATCGACCATCAATCCTGCCATTCCTAAGGTCATCGATAATCTGGTGCTTCAATGTTTAATGAAGCCACCATCCGAGCGGATTCCAACAGCATCCGCCTTGTATCAGCAGTTAGTTCAGGTTGGAGATGCTCTCCGTGCCGGGCGCAGCTACGGAGTCACAGAACAGTCCACATCTGTTGTGGCAAGTCCTGGAATCCCGTATGGTGCGCTCATTCCAACAGCACAAAGTGCCAGGGGCAGCGATTCGTGGAGTGATGAAATGGCTAAGCGACGTTCCACCACGGTTGTAAGTGATGACAATGATGACGATGGGCGTTACGCCAAAGCAAATGCCAACGCATTAAAACAGCGAAATGCCAGTATTTGGGCAATGCTCGCAGCATCCTTTGTCCTCCTTGGCAGCATCGTTGGAGTTGTGCTTCTTATACGCCCGTATCTGATGCCAGCTGAGATTATCCTTGTCCCCGGACTCAAGGGGAAAACCCTTCGAGAAGCACAAGTCCTTGCGGATGAGCGTGGGTTCAAAGTTGAGATTGTTGACCGTAAGAACAATCCTGATGTCCCTAAAGATGTCATTTATCAGGTGCGTGAGGCAGAAGGCCAAGCGGTTCGTCCTGGGAGCGTGATCGCGATTTGGGTGAGCGATGGCCCTGAAATGGTGCCGGTACCTGATTTGCGTGGAAAGACGATTGGCCAGGCGAAGCGCGCGCTCGAAGAGGCTGGATTTTTGCTCGGCGGAACCACAAAGAAACGCGACTTTGCCGAGGCAGGATCTGTTATCGATCAGAGTGTTGTTGGTGCGGACTCAGCACCCAGAGGCGCGAAGATTGATATTGTTCTGTCAGCAGGCGACGAAGTAATTCCAGGGGATCAGGCTGAGCCATCCGCGACGAATTCTACGACCCCTGGGTCATCTGATGTGCCTACAGGCCAGACGAATGACCTGCCCCCTGCCGATTCTGAGAATCCCCGCTGGTTCCGCATACCTTACACCGTGCCTGAAGATGGTGCTGAGCATCACATCCGTGTCGATGTCGAAGAAGAAGATGCAAACCGAACTGTGTACGAGAAGAAGCATAAAGCCGGCGAAAAGGTAAAGGTTGAGTTCGAAGTAAAGTCGATGAAGCGGAAGATCAGGCTCTTCGACAATGACCAGCTAAAGGGTGAGGTTGAGTAAACGAATGCACACGATACCCATCGATCTGGCACCGTCGCTGCTAGCGGCAGATTTTGCCGACTTTGGTGATGCTGCCCGGCGCTGTCTTGTAGCGGGGTGTACGTGGCTACACATCGACGTCATGGATGGACATTTTGTCCCTAATCTGACCTTTGGACCACCACTCGTGAAGGCTTTGCGTAGTCGAGAAGTGGATGCTGTCCTTGATGTCCACCTGATGGTTTCCGAGCCTGAAAAGTGGATTCAGCCCTTCCGGGATGCTGGCGCGGATGCCTTGACGATTCATGCCGAAGCAACTAACCATTTGCATCGGGTTTTGCAACAAATCCGTGCAAGCGGTGCGCTCTGCGGTGTCGCGATCAATCCAGCCACGCCAATCTCCGTGCTTGAGCACGTTGGTGATTTGCTGGACATCGTTCTCGTGATGACAGTGAACCCGGGATTCGGTGGTCAGAAATTCATTGGGGCTGCTGCTGAGAAAGTGAGTCAGCTTGCGGATTGGCGTGAGATTAACCAGCTAGGTTTTCGAATCAGCGTGGATGGCGGCGTGGATGCATCCAATATCCGGAGTCTGGTAACGGATGGTGCATCGATTCTCGTCGCTGGTTCAAGCATTTTTGGGCACGACGATGGCATTTCTGGTGGTATCGATGCCCTCATTAGGTCCCTGGAGCCATAACACGTGCAAGTTGCTCTGGCGGTGGTTTTTGTGATGACGGTGATCTTTGCGGTACGTGGATATCCATCAGGATATGGGGCACTCTCAAAGCGCTCACGTCTTTATCGGACCGCGGCACTTGGGTTGTTAATTTTGTTGATCATCGTGGCCTATGTGGGATTTTCTCTACCCATTGATGGCCCCAAAAAACTGATTGCCTTCCGGCAGCTCAGCATCTTGTTAGTCTCTGTG
>CAIRTT010000446.1 GCA_903881535.1 uncultured Armatimonadota bacterium | reverse complement strand
TGTGGTACCAAGACAAATGAAAATCCACTTTGAGCCAAAGGTCATCCTCCTCGCGCGCCCGTCCATCAAGTGGATGGTGGATGCCACCCTCGAAGAACGTAAGGGTGAGCGGGTGGTGCTTGCTGCGTGTGGCATGACCTCGGCATCTATCCGCCGGATGTTCATTATCGAACTTGTCGGCATCGCAGCGATTTCGAGCTTGGTTGGCTCTGCTGGACTTTCATGGATTTATACTAAGTCTGTTGGTTTTGCACTGGCTCCTCTCTGGGACACAACCATTCCGTTGTACATAACCGCCGTGAACATCGTCAGTGGGATTGTGGTGAGTATTGTCATAGGTACAGTCACAGTGCTCATTGCGACGCGAACCTCGAGAGCGACGAAGGCATCGCGCCGCAAGACCATCCAGCTGCCATTGTCTCCCGGGACGCCGACTGTTATCGTTGGTTTCGTCCTCTGGCTGCCACTGTTTGTCTATGCACTTGGTATCAGCGGTGCGGAGCGTGCTGAGTACCTAATGATGGCTGGGATGGGTTTCTTCGTCCTTTTGTTGGGTGCACTACGCATTTACATGACCCGTCTGATGCGTTCCACGTGGAAAAGCACCGCTCAGATGTTCGCGATGCGCAGGCTCACGAGTAATCTAAATGGCTTGTTTACAAGCATGAGTGTTGTCGGCCTTGCAACATTTCTGATCATAGCCGTTGGTGCCAACAAACAGCTCCCACCAAAGATCACAACAGAGCGTTCATCCGGTACCGGTGGCTACAGCTTCATTGCGAGCAGTGCCCTGCCACTGTACGGCGCCCTTGAGAGCAAAACGGAAGCTGACCGTCTGGCACTTGATACGGCGATTGAAACATTTACGAGTCTGCCGATACGCGTCCGAGATGGCGATGATGCATCCTGTCTAAATCTCAACAAGCCAACACAGCCACAGATTATTGGCTTGGATTCTGCACGCCTTGCAGCCGAGAAGCGTTTCCCATTTGCTGGAAGCGCGCCAGGTGGCCTTTGGACCAAGCTGAAGGAAGACCTGCCTGGCGGCGAGATTCCTGTGATCGCGGATGAAAACACGATTATGTGGTCTCTGCAGTCAGCAGTTGGAAATACGCTGACGCTTCTGGGAGACCAAGGGCAGCCGATTCGCTGCCGGATTGTAGGGATGCTCAAGCGAACTGTCCTACAGGGGGCGGTGATTATGGATGAGGCCACCTTTGTACGGTCGTTTCCACAGCGCTCTGGTTACAGGATGTTCCTAATCGAAGCAAACGGCACTCCCGAGGCAGAGGTAGGCACATCGCTCACGGATGCAGGCGAGCCATTTGGGTTGAGCCTGACCCGGACAACGGACCGGATGGCCGAATACGCAAGCGTTGAGAACACTTATCTGAGTGTGTTTGCAGCCCTTGGCGGACTCGGCCTCCTGATGGGTCTCGCTGGAACGGCTATCATTGTGCGTCGCCAGCTGCTCGCGACCATCAAGGAAACGGCACTTCTCCAGGCACTTGGTGTTCCGCTCAAGGTTGTGCAGAAAATCCGAGCAAGTGAGCATGCGTTTGGTGGGCTCGCTGGCTTGCTTATTGGGCTTTTGTCAGCCTTCTGGGCATCCGTCGATACTCTCGCGGCACAACCACTTCAGGTAGTAATGCTATCGGCAATCGTTTTGGTTTCCGTAGGGGGGATTATTCTGTTTGTCGTGCTGGCGACGGTACGGCAGCTGATGAAACATCAGTCGCTTGCCTCGGCACTAGCTGCAGAGTGACACTTTCCATAAAAATGAGTTCCTGCTGATGTAAACAACGTTGGAACTATTTCAGCGCACCATGTGTTGTTCGCCTTAGTAAGACCGGGAGTACGACAAGATGACCCTACGAAAGATTTCAGCGACAGGACCAGGTGGTAATGCGCCTGCAGACTGGAGCCAGTGGCGAGGTCCGCTACGGGATGGCCATTGTGTCGGTTTCAAGGCACCTGCTGCGTGGCCAAAGACGCTGACGAAAAAGTGGACTGTGAATGTCGGCGAATCACATGCATCACCGATCATTGCGGGTGGAAAAGTCTTTACCATCACCCGGCATGGCGAAGAAGAGTGGGTTCAGGCAATGGCACTCGCCACTGGCAAAGTGCTGTGGACGGACAAGGTTGCTGCCCCTTACGATTCTGTTATTTTTCCTGCGCGGCGCCTCGGTAAGTGCCCGCGTAGTACGCCTATGTACGTTCAAGGAAAGCTGTACACCACGGGTGTAAACGGCACCATGACCTGCTTTGATGCGACAAACGGCAAGATTGTCTGGCGCATCGATCCGAGCAAGCGATTCCGTGTCCCGATGCCTGTCTGTGGTGCATCGCTGTCTCCACTACTGGATGGCAAAAAGCTCTACGTCCATATTGGGCATGAAGCGACCGGAGAATTCCTCGCGATCGACCGTGAAACCGGCAAGGATGTCTGGGCATGTCAGACGGAAGGCCCTGCTTATACTAGTCCAGTGATGATGCGTGTTGGGGGACAGCCGCAAATCGTAACGGCGACGCACAATATGTGGTGTGGGTTCTCACCCGTTGACGGCAAACAGCTTTGGACCATCCAAAACCGCCAGAACATGTTCAACCATAACTCAATCACACCCCTTGTTGTGGATGACATGATTGTTTGCGGAGCGAATCAGCGTCCGACGTTTGCGATTCGTATCAAATCTGCTGGTGGGAAAATGGTCACGGAAAAGGTCTGGGAGACCCGTGATGTCACGATGTCGACATCCAGTCCAATTCTCGTTGGTGACCGCATCATCGCAGTCAATGAAAAGCGTCGCGGGCAGCTTACAGTAATGGACAAGGCATCCGGCAAGGTCATTTGGATGTGCGATGGCAATAAGGGTGAAAGCGTAACTGTCTACGCGATGGGGCAGTATGTCGCGGCATTCAGCGCGGATGGCATGATGCACGTGTACAAGCCGAGCGCCGCTGGCCTCGATGTTGTTGCTGTTCATCAGGTCGCTGACAGTCAAGTTTGGGCAAGCCCCGCAGTGTTTGGTAACCAGGTCTTAGTCAAGGGCGCCGATCAGCTGAATTTATGGGAGATTCCAGCGTAGTCCCCAAGTGTTTGCGTGTTGTAGCTGTCTCTACGCCGGTTCGAATGCGTAGAGATAGCCATCATCTGAGCCGACGTATAT
>CAIRTT010000445.1 GCA_903881535.1 uncultured Armatimonadota bacterium | reverse complement strand
CCCAGCGAAGGCAAAACCGCACCTTTGGATGGCCCGGTATTCGATGCGAACTCGCTTCATTTCCACAAGCTCAATCCGAAGCGTAACAAGCTGCTCAAAGGACTCATTGAGGTCTCCAAAGGGGATGCGACAGCTGCCCTAAAAGTACTTGGGCTTACAGTGGGCCAGCTCGACTTGCTTACTGTCAACAGCCAGCTGCTGAGTTCACCGTGCGGACCGGCCTTTCAGGTTTACACGGGCGTCCTTTATTCTGAGCTTGCACCGGAGTCACTTACCAAAGAACAGCTTTCCAGACTCGATGCATCCGTTTGGATTGCCAGTGCGCTCTTTGGGTTTGTAGGCTTTTCCGATTACATCCCGGCGTATCGGATGTCCGGGGATGTCACCCTCCCGGAAATCGGCTCCCTGACGCTCTTTTGGAAACAGGACCTGTCAGCCATGCTCGACAAGGTTTCAGGGCCGATTGTCGATTTCCGCTCTGGGACTTATGTAAAGCTTGGGCCATTGTCGAAGGATGTCTGCGCCCGAACAGTGGTTCCGCGCGTGTTGCAGCGGATGCCGAATGGCCCTCCAAAGCTGATCACGCACTTCAATAAGGCGACAAAGGGACGTTTGATGCGGGCGTATGCGCTTGCTGAATACCCGATTGAGTCGTTGGATGCATTTGCGGAGCTGGTTCGGACGACGGGGGCGGATACGGACTTGATACCGCCTGTCGGCGCGGGGAAGCCCTGGACGATGGATATTATTGTGGGTTCTCCGTAGGCCTAAGAGTCTGTGCTAGGTTTGGGTTTACGTGTAGGTCATAAATGTGCAAAAAAAGCCCACCGGATGTCTCCGGCGGGCTGAGTGAGTCAGGTAATGAATCGAATGTCTTCGCTTAGAAGAATCTTGTCTCGGTGTTTCCGAGGAAGCGGCGCAGTGGTGCTCCACCAGTCTTTCCAGTTGCAGGAATCACAAGCAGCGTATCCTGTGCGGTTCCATTGCCACGGTTGATAAGTGTGCTGGTCGTACCGGTTCGGACGGTGTGTCCATTAGGGATGATCAGTTCAGGATGATCAAACGGTGCGCTGCGGCGCTCAACACGGGCATCGGTCATCTCAAGCAACAGCTGGAGGAGGTCACGCTTCTGGAAGACGGTCATTCCGCCAGCAAGAGCAACATCAGGGCTTGTGTCAGGCATGTTCTCCCGGCCAAAGTCTCCACCACGGTGGTAGATATTGATGACCTGTGAGAGCGTAGCTGCTCCACCATTGTGCATATAAGGAGCTGTCAGAGCAACGTTACGGAGACCAGGGGTCTTGAACGCACCATTGATAGCCAAGCGGGTTGTTGCAGTCACTTCCTGACCAGCTGGGCGATTGTTTTCGGTGATGAAGCCAACCTGCAGGCCCCGGCTGAAGCTGAGTGGGTTACCGAACGGGTCGTTTGCACCGACACCAATATCTTCGGCTGTTGGGCGGATGCCGATATTGTAGTAACCGATGTCATATGCACTTGGAAGCAGATCTTGCATTGGCATCACTTCGGAAAGGATATTCAGCCCCTGTAATGCTGCATCGATTAACGCAATCGGTGTTGCGGCATTTGTCAGTGTTGCACCGGTGTGGCAGTTTACACAACCTTGTGTCTCAAGGACTGCGATTCCACGCACTGCGGATGCCGACAACGCTGTTGTATTTCCATTTAGGTAGTTGTCGTATGGCGTTTGATCAGAAACAAGCGTTGATTCATACATCATCACCGCAAGACCAAAGATCAACGAGAAGTTACCTTCTGTATGGCTGAACTGACCAGCAGCAGCAGGGACAACCCGACCGCCAGCAGCAACGTTGAAGCGATTTGTGCCGCTCCACCACTTGTCCTGGATCGCAGCCTTAATCATCGCATCGTATGTAGTGTTTAGTCCCTTGGCTGGGTTAGCAAGCGCTCCAAGGACCGAGTCATCGCCAGCAACCTTTTGAAGTGCAAGCGGCTTAACTCCGAGGACCTTCTTGGCGAGGGTTGCAAAGTTGCGACCACCATGTGCCATCTCAACATCGCTGTTGACTGGACCTACTGATTGGCTAGCCAGGGATGCATCCAAGATGCGAACCTGCACTGCGAAAGCTTCGCCAGTCACAGGGTCTGTTTCGAAAACACGAGCATTGACATCAGAGTCACCGTATGGGTTCACACCATTGAACTCGTTGTGTGCACGGCCATCCCAGAAGTTTCTGTGGTTGAAGACAGCATTGATAACGGATGGAGAGTTACGTCCCGTAACCTGGCGGGTGTTGACACCAGAGCGTGTAAAAAGAGCATCTGGGCGGACAACACCGGAATCTTCGGCGCCGAAGCTACCGACTCCGAAAGCACCATTTGTGAGGCCAACAAAGTCAGCTTTGAAGACACCTTGCGATCCGACGATGTCGTTTCGGGAGCGAATCTTTGGAGATGCAACATTCAGGGCATCTGTGAATTTGGTAAATGGGAAGTGTGTGTCGAGCTTGAGCTGGAAGTTATTGCTGTGGGTGGTGTCGAAGCGGGCATCCGGGCCAGGGTTGAGCTGGTTGATGCTGCGGCTATCGGCGCCCGCATTATAGTGGCAGGATGCACACGCTTGCCCAGCAGAGCCAACCTGCATGTCCCAGAAGAGAGCCTTGCCCAAGCGGATGGCGGCTGCACGGTCCTTGATGTAGACATCGAGGTCAGCTGGCATTGGAACCTGCACTTGATTCAAAGCTTGGAGTGGGATTGGAACTTCAGCTGGAGGAGGAACTTGTGCATTTGCCTTGGATGGTGCAAACATTTGCATTGCACCGACGACTCCGGCGAGGCCTAAGGCTGCCGTGATGTGGAGTGGGTTCATCCCCACACCTTTCAATTTATTATTCATCTTATTTGTCTCCGCACCCACTTTTGGTCAGGTCCTCTAGATTGGGACCTTTTCAGTGGGCAACGGACGAAGTATAGAGACTGTCCAGATTAATCATAACTGCTCGAAATACCGAGTTACGTTTGCGAATCCGATACATAATCCAAAGTTAACAGAATAGTGTCGTTCATCGAAATACATGTGTTTCAAGGTTGTCGAATCGTCCTGTCCAGAGCTGTCTTTTAGATGATTTTCACTTGCAACGACAAGCCAGGTTTGTAAGTTTGATGGATGTTTACAACATCGCAAAAACACTCAGCTAAATGGATATGCGATGTAGGGATTTCGGTAACGGTTTCGTCGTGATTGATCAGCTAAGCGCTTATGCAGCAGCCTTTTCCCATTGATTACAAACGTAAGGTTTGTTTCTAAGAGTTAAGAGATTTCCTATCGACTCCACAAATACATGCTTACGAAGCGAACACCTCATGTAGGTGCGGTAGTGTTGGAACGTGGTGCATGCCTGAAATGGAGGCCCTGAAGTGAACGACAGAGATTATTCCGCCCGGCTTGAGAGCGATGTCAAGAAGTGGGTCGAGGAAGGCATCATCGATAACGATGCTGCAGCTGCGATTTCATCGAGGTATCCAAGTGAACCGGACACTCGACGTTCCCGTGCCGGTGGCATGATTGCGTTATTGGGTGCCCTGTTGATAGGCGCGGGAGCGATTGCGTTTATTGCATCCAACTGGTCAGCCATTTCTCCGCTTGCAAAGCTTGCCTTTCTCATTGGATTGTTGATTAGCGTCGCGACAGTGGGATATCGGCTACGCTTTGGAAAATCGACGCTAAAGGGGACGGGAAGCGCGCTTTTGTGGAATATGGCCAGTGATCGCAGCAAAGGTTACGGTCCCAT
>CAIRTT010000444.1 GCA_903881535.1 uncultured Armatimonadota bacterium | reverse complement strand
TCGGGTGGCGAAGGGGATGTCTACCAGCATCCGACCGAGCCCGGGCAGGTGATCAAGCTCTTTAAGGACTCCAATCGGAGGGTGAAGGCCGAGAAAGTTGCGGCGATGCTGGAGCTTGTCGGGGACCAGAACACCGGTTTTGCGACATTTCCGCTTACGCTTGTAATGGACCATGCCGCGATGGTGGTTGGTTACGCGATGCCGAAGGTGATGCAGTGCGAGCCCATTAATGACCTCCTCAGCAACCAAATGCGGAAGAAGACATTTCCAGACTCCGACTATCGCTTTCTGGTGCGCGTCGCGCTGAACACGGCGCGTGCCGTTGCGACCATCCACAAGTTCGGCTGCGTCATCGGCGACATCAATAGCTCAGGAATCTTCGTTTCGCAGGCTGGTTTGGTGACGCTCATCGATGCCGACAGCTTTCAGTTTTCCCTCGGTGGCCGGGTGTTTCCGTGCACCGTTGGGACGGGCGAGTACACGCCGCCGGAGATGCAGGGGGTGGATTTCCGGAAAGTTGAGCGGACGCAGGACCACGATGCGTTTGGTCTTGCGACGATGCTGTTTCAGATCCTCGCGCTAGGTCGGCATCCGTTTGCGGGGGTGCGCCGCGCGGGTGAAGGGCGTATCGAGGATGACATCAAGGGCTACGCCTTCGCATATTCGGTCACGCGGACGACGCCGCTCACGGCCCCGCCAAAAACGAAGCGCCTGACGGATACGCATCCCGCGCTTGCAAAGCTGTTTGAGGAGACATTTGATCCGGTATCGCGAGGCAAAAGGCCATCGGCGGTCGAGTGGGTGCAGATTTTGGAGATGTACGAGCAATCGCTCCAGCCGTGTTGGCTCTCGGATGGCCACTTTTATTCGAATGTTCTGCGGGCATGTCCGTGGTGCCGCCTTGAGGGTGAGCTGAATAATGCGGTGTTTTACACAAATGCCGACTTGTCGCTCTTTGTGGCGAAGTGTGGCCGCCAAATCGATGCGACAAAAGATGGCCTGAAGCTGTCTGCTGAGACATTGCCGCGGTTGGTGAATCCGTTGTTACCCGGTGTCCAGGAGGATGTGGTTAAGCGTGCAAAGCTGCTCCGGGGCGTGAAGACAGGCGTGCTGAGTGTGGTGGGTTTGTCGGAAGCGGTGGGCTTTCTGAACTTCCCGCAGCTGTTTTTGGCCGAGGTGCTGGTGGGTGCCGCAGCGGTTGGAATTACGCTTTTTGCAACATCGGTGCAGGGCGAGCTAAGTCGCACATTGAAGAGCAAGCGCAGTGCGCTGAGTGCGGAGCGCAGCCGATGGGCGCTTGCGAGTGGAGTGACGGAGCTGCTCGGTGTGCATCAGAGGCTGGACAAGCTGCGCGATGACCTCCTTGCGTTGCCGGGTCTGAAGCAGGCTGAGCTGGATGCGATGGTTGCGGAGCGTCGTTTACGTCAGCTGGAGAGTCATATGCGTGGGGCGATTATCCGTGAGGGGATGATTGCGGGGATTGGCCCGGTGAAGGTGAACACGCTGGCGAATCATGGGATTGTCAGTGCATTTGATGTCAATGAGGCGGCGGTGACGCGGATCAGCGGCTTTGGTCCGACGACGACAGAGGCGATGATGGTTTGGCGCAGCAGTGTCGAGAGCCGGTTTACGTTTAGGCACGCCAAGACCAAATCAGATGAAGCACTCGAACAGCAAATAACGGCGCGTTACCGAGAGAGTGCGATAAAGCTGCAAAAGGGTATCGCCCCCCTCGAGGCCCAGGCAAAACCGCTAACGCCCAAGGTCAAAACGGCGCTGGACACGCCCAACGGCTCCATCGAGGCC
>CAIRTT010000443.1 GCA_903881535.1 uncultured Armatimonadota bacterium | reverse complement strand
TGGATGAAGAAGACATCACGCCACTCCCGATGTACAAGCGGGCCCGCCGCGGTATCGGTTACCTCGCGCAGGAACCAAGCATTTTCCGTAAGCTCAGCGTTATCGAGAACATATTGCTTGTGCTCGAGGCCGTCGGGTGTCCGAAAGGTGAGCGCAAAGACAGGGCGATGCAGCTGCTGGCGGAGCTCGGGATGGATAAAAAAGCCGATCTGCGCGCATTCAGTCTGTCGGGCGGCGAACAGCGGCGTGTTGAAATCGCACGTGCACTTGCCGCCGATCCGAAGTTTCTCCTCCTCGATGAGCCATTTGCTGGCATCGATCCGCTTGCAATCGCGGACATTCAGGTCGTCGTCCGCCAGCTGCGCGAGCGCGGTCTCGGTATCCTGATCACCGACCACAATGCCGCCGCGACGCTTGACCTCACAGACAGGTCGTATGTGATTGTCGAGGGCAAAGTCATCCGTGAGGGCACGGCAGACGAGATTGCAAACGACGAGATGGTGCGCAAGTACTATCTGGGTGACAACTTCCGGCTCGCGCAATGACACGTATCAACCGCCTAATTATTGGTGAGGTCCTGGGGCCGTTTCTTGGCGGCGTCGGGATGTTTACGACGCTGTTCTTTGCCGCGGATGGCCTCCAGCGCATCGCCGATTATCTGCAGCGCGGCGAGTCCGCGGCGGTTATTTTTCAGGTCGTTCTTTACACGCTGCCGACGCTGCTTCCGTATACGATTCCGATGGCGATGCTCCTTGGGGCTCTCCTCGCATTTGGACGGCTCTCGGGTGACTCCGAGATTGTCGCGATGCTTGCGGCAGGCGTGAGCTTTCCGCGGATTGTCGTGCCAGCCGTGTTACTCTCAGCCGCCATCGCCCTCCCGATTGTCTGGCTAAACCAGAAAATCGTGCCCGAGCTTGCTTATGCGCGTCAAGCGGTGATCGACAATGCCAAAGCACGCGGCGGCGGGTCTGCGGCGGGGCGGAATGCATTCGATGTCGCCGTTACGAATCCAAGCAGTGGCCGGATGACGGTGCACGCCGAGGGCGGCGTCTCCTTTGATGACAAGGGCCGCGGTGTTTTGAATGGCGTGACAATTACGCTTTGGGATGACACCAAGCCGGTCGTAACGGTGGCTGCGCAGACGGCGACATGGAAGCTTGGCACGCGGAACTGGCTCCTCGATGGCGGTGTGACGAGTTTTGACCATAACTCGCTTGTCGGGATGCGGACCGCGGACACGCGTCTGCAGGAAGTCACGCTTGGGACACCCGAAGACCTGCGGGCACTTAGTCGCCCGGTGATTGAGCAGGTCACAGATCAGCTGCGCAAGCGCGCACAGGTTCGGCGTAAGCTGGGTCAGGAAATGGATGCCCGTGAGGCGGAAGTCGAAATCGCCCGGCGGACTGCATTTCCGCTTGCGACCATCGTGTTTGTCCTCCTCGGCGCGCCGCTTGGCCTCCAGCCGCGCAGGGCTGGGAAGAGCCTCGGCTTTGGCCTGAGCGTTTTGCTGACATTTGGGTATTGGTCGCTGCTCCAGCTCGGGATGTCGATTGGAAAAGGCGGCGCCCTCCCTCCAGATTTAGCCGTCCAGTTACCGAATATCATTGGTGTGATCACCGGCATTTTTCTTATCAAGCGGGTTGCCAGCTAGTGCTGTGTAGACTGGGGTCGGGCTACCCATGGTAAACACCACCCTTCTGTTTTTCCTGCTGCTCTTGCCTATCTCAGGGTTTATTGCCTGGGCGGGAGACCGGATTGGGCACAAACTTGGGAAACGCCGCGCATCGTTGTTCGGCTTGCGCCCGCGTCATACGGCCATTTTCATCACAATTACTTTTGGTATCGGGATTACGCTGGCATCCTTTGGCACGATGCTCCTGATAAGCCGCAGCTTCCGCCAGGTGGTTGCGCGTGGCGGTGCGCTTGCGCGCGATAATGTTGAGCTCCAGCGGACGTTGAATGGTGCGAAGAAGCGTCTTGAGGATGTCCGCCGGGAGCAGGCGGTTCAGGATAAAAAGCTTGTCGCGGCGCAGAAGGCTGCCGAGAGCGCCTTGGCGAGTAAGGAAACCGCGGAGCGTGCGGTGGTTACGGCGCAGCTGCAATACAACATTGCGGATGAGAAGTTAAAGGCAGAGACAGCAAGTCTTGCAGCCACCCGTGGGAATTTGCGTCTTGCGATTGCGCGTGTTGAGAAGGCGAAGCGGGATGTCCGTGATGCCCTTATGAAGCGTTCCCTTGCGATGAAGGCATCCGTGGAGGCTGGGCGTAAAGCGCAGGCGGCGCGGAAGGATGCTGGCGAGGCGAAGGGCCGGGTTGCGACGGCGGAGCGTGTGTTCGAAGCGGTGATGCAGCAGCAGCGCGCAAGGCTTGCCGAACAACGGGCGCAGCTGAAGGACCTCGAGGATGCGGTTGCAAAGCAGCTCGCCAGTCTTCAGACTCAAAAAGAGACGATTCGCTCCCAGCAGGACACGATTGATATGCAATCGAGTAGGCTCGATCGTCAAAAGGAGCAGGTAGAGGAGCAAGCTGCTGAGCTCGAGCTTCTGACACGGGATGTGGCTGAGTTATCCACGCGCCGTGCGGAAGTCCAGCAGGCCCTCGATGCGCTGTCAATCGAAGCGGTGACGATGCGCTCCGGGAAGATCACGTACCGTAACGGCGAAGAAGTGGCCCGGATGCAGGTGTCATCGACGCGGAGCGTCGGGCGTATCCAGAACACGCTTGAGACATTGCTGGCGGTTGCGGCCAAGAATGCCGAGCTACGCGGCGCAAAGGCATCCAAGTCTAGTTCGCGCGCGGTACGTATCCCAGAGCGGAATATCCGCCTCCCGACCGGACAGCTGCAAACGATTAGTGAGTTCGAAGCGCTGGCTGCGGCAGCAGAAAACATCGCTGCTGCGGGTGAGCCGGTGGTGATTGTGCTCTTTGCGACATCCAATGCCGTTTCTGGCGAAGTGGTTTCTGTGGATGTCAGGACATTCCGTAACCCGTTGTTGTTTGCTGGCGGAACGGTACTTGGTGAGCTTTCTGTTTCTGGAAATGTCAGCCGTGAGCAGGTGGCAGACAAGCTGTATCAGCTGCTCCGTGGCGATATTCGAAGGAAGCTGCTCAAAGCCGGGATCATCCCACCAAGTCTTGGGACGGGTGTGGATGGCGAGCCGATTGGGGAGACGCGCATCGATGATGTCCTGAAAGTTCTCGACCTTGCGCGGTCGGTCAGCCGTTCAAAGATTGTGATCCGTACGGAGAAGGATATCCGTGCAGGGGATGCTGTTTCGCTGACATTTACCGCGGTGGGCATCGATGGCAACCCGCTCGGAGCGCGTCCGGATGACAGTGCGCCTCCCGTGAATCCAGAGCCATAAGCGGTGATTGTCCTCGCGATTGATCCTGGTAGGTCAAAGTGTGGGGTGGCGGTTTGCACGCCCCGGGATGACAG
>CAIRTT010000442.1 GCA_903881535.1 uncultured Armatimonadota bacterium | reverse complement strand
TAGACGAATACCATCAGGGTTACCCTGCTGCTCAAGGATATCCATGACCTCTTGAGCCGCACGCTCTGTCAAAGAGAGTGGGCAGGAGGTGTCCATTACTTCCGTCGATACTTCCAGCGCGATAGACATACAATCGTTCCCCTGATTAACATTTGGAATGCAGTGACGAACCACGGCAATACATAGAAGTATACCGAATCACCGACTCCTATGTTCCGTCATTATTGGAAATTCCTATTGCCTAGGAATTGGATTATTGAGATTTTGAACTTCCCTGTGGGCATCACGCAAATTTTCTAACCATATTTCACAGCTTGCATCACTTGGCATACGCCAATCACCGCGCGGAGAAAGGCTCCCACCGCTACCAACTTTGGGGCCATTGGGAATACAAGTGCGTTTGAACTGATTCTGAAAGAAGCGCCTTATAAACAGCTCAAGCCATTTTGCAAGTTCATCTGAGTGGTAGGCTGAACCCCACGCTTGTTGCAACAAGTAATATATTTTGGCTGGGGTAAAGCCGAAGCGGGTGAGGTAGTACAGAGCAAAATCCTGGAGGGCATATGGTCCGACCTTTGCTTCTGTGCGCTGTGACGGCTCCGTTGCGCCATCGATGCCCGGAATTAGTTCTGGAGATATTTCAGTTTCCACAATGTCCAATAGGACTTTACGCAGCTGATTGCTGCTGCGATCATCATCGGCTAGCCATCTAATCAGATATTGGATGAGCGTTTTCGGAACGCTGCAATTCACGGAGTAATGACTCATGTGGTCACCCACACCGTAGGTACACCAACCAAGGGCAAGCTCTGACAAGTCTCCGGTACCAATCACGATTCCACCGACATGGTTTGCGAGTCTGAACAGATGACTTGTTCGCTCCCCAGCCTGTACATTTTCGAACGTCACATCGTAGATGGGCTCGCCATTAACAAAAGGATGCCCAATATCCTGCAGCATTTGCATACAGCTTGGGCGGATATCAACGGTGGATGCATCAATTTCGAGGAGAGACATCAATGCATTTGCTTGCTCAAGAGTACGGGCCGATGTTGCAAACCCGGGCATCGTCACGGCGGTGATCTGGCTTCGACTCCAACCGAGTGCATCGGCAGCCCGACAACATACCAATGCCGCATGCGTCGAGTCGAGTCCACCAGAAATTCCAATAACCATCCGTTTTACACCGGATGACCTTAGGCGCTGAACAAGGCCTGCAACCTGAATCTGATAGACCTCTTCACAGCGCTGGTCACGTTGTCCGTGGTCTGATGGCACATACGGGAACTGCGGGACATTTCGTAAGAGGGCCACGTTATGAGCGGAATGTGAGCTAACTGTCTTGACAATACACTTTGGTTTAGGTCCATCAAAAGTATGAAATTTTAACCGGTCATGGCGTAAACGGTCGATGTCAATATCCCCGACGGTAATCTTCGATGATGCATCCAGCCATGCTTGATGCTCTGCGAGAAGGGACCCATTCTCTGAAAGGATGCAATGGCCATCCCAAGCAACATCGTTGGATGATTCACCACAACCACCGGATGCATAAGCGTAGGCACAAATCAATCGTGCTGAGAGACTGGTAATCAGCTGTCTACGGTAATCAGGCTTTCCCGTCGTAACATTGGATGCCGATAGGTTGCAGATAATGGTTGCACCGGCAAGAGCCAGCTGGGTCGATGGAGTATCTGGAACCCAAGCATCCTCGCAGATCTCGACCCCGACAAGTTTCGTAATGTCATCACCGAGCTGGAAAAGTAGACCGCGACCAAACGGTACCGTTTGGCCATTGATTTCAATTTCTGTCGTATCACCATCGAACGCAGTGAAGTATCTTGGCTCGTAATACTCCCGATAACCCGGCAAATGCTGTTTAGGTACTACACCGACAATACGACCATTGTTCACGGCAACTGCACAATTGTAGAGCTTTGCGCCTACACGAATCGGAGCACCGACGAAACACAACAATGTAGACCCTATAGTGGCATCACGAATCGCCTGAAGAGCATCCATGACTGCATCCAATAACACGGTCTGCTGAAACAGCTCATCACACGTATATCCCGTAAGACCAAGTTCAGGAGTAACCAAGACCTGAATGTGATTAGCCTGTGCATCGTGAATCAACTGCACAATTGCGGATGCATTCGCTTTTGGATTTGCGATAGTGATAACGGTGCTGGCGACAGCAACTCGGACAAAACCGTGGCGAAACGGGCTGTCAAACGGTATGAGTGACATGATGCCCGATTGTATCGTTTTGACGCGAATGGTTTTTCGAGTCCTCAAGGTGGAGCCTGTGTTTGCCTTCGAGGTTATGAAGGGATACATCGATGTTGGATTCTGAATCCAAAGAACAACTTCGGGATGCCTTGATAGCCTGTGGATTTTCGCAGGTTGGGTTCACAGACACATTACCAAGTCGGCATCAAAGCTACTGGCGAGCATGGACCAATGCTGGTTATGCCGGAGAAATGCTGTGGCTATCGACACGCAGGGAGCTTCGTACCGGACATTTGGGTGTCCCTGAGCTCCTTGATGGTGCGCAAACGGCCATTGTCCTTGCAGTTTCTTATAATCACCCATCCATTGTTGCAGGTCCTTTGGATGGGATAATTGCGAAATACGCTCAGGGCTTGGATTATCACCGTGTGATTCGGTCTCTGACAAAGCAAGGGATGAAAGTGGTTGAAGCGTTCATTCCTGGATCAGTATCACGGGCAGCTACGGACTCAGCACCGATTCCTGAGAGGGAGCTTGCCGTCCGGGCTGGCATTGGCTGGCAGGGACGTCATACAAATGTCATCGTTCCAGGATTTGGTAACTATGTCTTTTTGTCTGTCATCTTGACAACAGCATTGATTGAACCGGATAAACCAGATTCCCAGCTGGGCAACTGTGGTGCTTGCACTAAATGCCTTCAGGTTTGTCCTACGGGAGCTCTTGTTGCCCCAAATGTACTGGATCCCCGACGGTGTATCAGTTATTGGACAATCGAGGCTAAGGAAAGTATTCCACTTGAGATACGTCCATTGATGGGAAATCGAATCTTTGGCTGCGATATCTGTATTGACATTTGCCCTTGGAACTCGCTTGCATCGCCTGATCAGTTAGCCGTGTTCAAATGGAACCCAAGCTTTGGGGCACTTGATTTAGGAAATCTCTTTACGAATTTGGCATCGGATGAATGGTTTCAGCAAACATTTTTAGGAACGCCAGTTCTACGAACAGGCCGGTCAGGTCTGCGCCGCAATGTAGCGGTTGCGATTGGTAACACACATGACCCTAGGCTTAAATCCGTACTTGAAGCCGGTTTATCAGATGAATCAAGCATCGTGTGTGAACATGTGCGATGGGCATTATTGGAATTAATGACTGACTAAGCTATCTGGACATTTTTACAATTTCGATGATCCAGGTAACGTTTCCATGGAGCGCAGAGATGAATCAAGCATCGTGCGTGAACATGTGCAATGGGCGTTACAGAAATTAGTGATTGACTAAGCTATCTGGCCACTTTTACAATTTCGATGATCCAGGTAACGTTTCCATGGAGTGCAGAGACTGTACAAAACTCATCATGAGTATGGATGAGCTGCATTCCTGTTGCGAGAACCGCTGTCGGAATACCAAAACCATTGAAGTGGTTGGCATCTGTGCCTCCGCCTGACTCTCGAAACTGTGGCGGGAAACCTAAGGTTGATGCAGCGTGAGCGGCAAGCCTAATGACTGGAAAGTCGTTTGTCAGGTGGTACGCGGGATAACTATTTGTCGTTCGAATACTCACCGTCGCTCCCATGTTTGCGGCTTCAACTTCAAAAGCTGTCTTTATGGTCGCAAGCTGCTCTTCAAGTTTAGTCTGGTTTCGTGAGCGTGCTTCGGCAATGATGGTTGCTGTGTCAGGAACGACATTGCGTGCCTGTCCGCCTGTAATGACACCAACATTGTTTGTTGTTTCAGCATCGATCCGTCCGACCGGAAATGATGCGATTGCCTTTGCCGCAGCAACAATTGCGTTGATGCCTTTTTCAGGCTCTGCTCCTGCGTGTGCGGCTTTCCCATGAACGGTGATTTCAAGGCATTCAGATGCTGGCGCAGCTGTCACAATAGAGCCAAGCGGAGGTCCACCATCGAGTACAAAGCCGTAATCACTGGTTAGCATCGTCTGGTCTATATTGGCTGCGCCAACAAGTCCGATCTCTTCGCAAGTCGTAAAGACAACTTGCAGCTGGCCGTGAGGGATGTTTTTTGCGACGATCTCTTCCATCGCGCAGATGATTGGTGCCGCACCGCATTTGTCATCTCCGCCAAGAATTGTGTCACTCGTTGCAGAAATGACATCACCATCAACCACAACGTTGATCCCTGGAGTTGGCTCCACTGTGTCGAGGTGTGCGGCAAAGAGAAGTCCAGGTAGCGATGTATCAGTGGCGGGAAGTGTGGCGATCAGGTTGCCAACGTTTGATCCTGTTGCCAAATTGGATGCATCCCAGCGGACATCAAAACCAATATTTCTCAGCCGTTCAGCACAGTAGAGGCTAACATCACGTTCTGACCTCGACGGTGAGTTATAGCTGAGCAGGTCGAGTAACGTGGACAGAACATCTTTGGTTGGCATTTGTTACCCTGACTTAAGCAAAGAACCGCAACGGTAGTTGCGGTTCATGTGGGATTGACAACCTTATTGTGGTTGTACGGCGGAGCCAGATGGGGACTGAACAGGGGTGTCAGACTTCTTCCCTGGTGTGGCTGCTGCAGGAGCACCTGCGGTTGTTGCTGCGGAAGGTGCAGGTGCTGGTGCAGCTTGTTCTGCTGTCTGACAGCCTGCAAGTGCAAGTGACACCAAAGCTACGATCATCAGTAAATATTTCATGTGGATACCTCAAAACTGGAAAGCCGTCCAGCATATGCTGGACGGCAATGACTACACCTGAAAGATCAGGCCTATGGTTGGTAATCTGGGCGGAACAACCATGGGTGGCAGCCGTTGGTCCACAGGAAGCCTGGGATACCGGATGCGTTGTATCCCGTGTAAGGATCAACATTGTAGTTAGTGTTTGCAGGAGACTGCTGCATTCCAAGGACACGGTACTTTGCATGGCCATCGGCGAAGACAAAGTTCATACCCTTGTTGTGGATCCAGATGGAGCCATCGATACCGAATGCACCACCGGTACCACCGTTGGTGGTTCCGGAACACGATGTGTTGTACACACATGGCTGAGTTCCGTCTGCACAGGTCAACAGTGGGTTCTGAAGGTTGCCACCCAGTGCTGCACTCTTGCCACGGCCTTCCCAGATCAGTGGGAGGTCAGCTGGAGCATTGATGCCAGCCTGTGGGTAAGCCTGAAGAAGTCCATTGATTGTGTAGGAAGTCTTCTCTGGCTTTGCAAGCATGTTGGAGTAAGTGAAGCGAGCCAGGCCAACACGGAATTCAGGAGCTGATGGACATGCAAGGATGCCATAGTTCTTGACGTAAGGTTGGATGGTGTTTGCCCACTGGAAGTTGGATCCGATTACTGCAGGGTGTGTCTGCAAGGAGGACCATGTTGGTGGAACGAGGTGCCAGAAGTTGGTCAGCCACTGTCCATTAATATTGGATGTGGTCAAGGGCATCAGCTCATCATAGTCCTGGGAATACATGAGTGTTGCAAGACCGAGCTGCTTCTGGTTTGAAAGGCAGGATGCAGAACGGGCCTTTTCACGTGCCTGAGCAAACACTGGGAAGAGGATAGCTGCCAAAATCGCGATGATTGCGATGACGACGAGGAGTTCAATAAGTGTGAACGCCTGACGATTATTTCGGATATTCATATTCGACCTCAATTAAGATTAGTCCCACACCACTCCTGAGCGGTGAAACTCAGGTGCTTTGTCGGTGTATATCCACCGGTTGCCCGAAGGATTGAGGGTTTATACCCGAAGATTTAACGATTTGCTAGAAAATGTATAGGTATAAATACGGTTATATATAAAGTATGCCTACCAGCATGCTGGATGTAGCGAGCGGCTTTTGCTTGATGTTCGCATACGGGACTTACGCAGTTGCTTTGACAACAAGACACCCCAGTACTATAATCTGTAAGTTTACAGACAGACTTTTGGCTGGAACGTTTCCAGTAAGGGTTTGACTACCCGCAGCGCTGGCGATTTTCGCGTGGCGCAAGCCACCGCATCCACTGGTAGCGGTTTCGAAGAAGAAAGGACGCTCTGTGGGAATCATCCGCTTGTTGTGGATGCTGAACCGGAGTGGAGGGCCGACAAATGGCGGCAGCTATAGAGATTACTAACCTGACAAAGCAGTATCCCGTGCCCATGAAGCGGGAAGTTGTAAATGCAGTTGATAATCTGACATTGACAGTCGGAGAAGGCGAAATCTTCGGGTTTTTGGGCGCCAATGGTGCTGGTAAAACCACGACAATTAAAATCCTGCTCGGATTGATTTACGCGACAAGCGGCGATGCGAACGTCCTCGGAGCCCCCGCAGGTGACATTGCGGTAAAGCATAAGATTTCGTATCTCCCTGAAAGTCCTTACTTCTACGAGCATATGACGGCTCGGGAAATCGTGACGTTCTACGCACAGCTCTTTGGTATGCATCGTGAAGATGCCAAGAAGAAGGCGGATTCACTCGTTGATTTCGTTGGTCTTGGCGGCAAGTCAGATGTCAACAAGCCTGTATCGGAATTCTCAAAGGGTATGCGGCAACGTGTAGGTATTGCACAATCGCTCATCAATGATCCGACATTGTTGTTCTACGATGAACCGACATCCGGTCTTGATGCGATTGCACGCCGTGATATCCGTGACCTGATGCTCGAGCTTAAGCGCCAAGGGAAGACGATGTTTCTTTCGAGCCACCAGCTCGAAGACGTCGAACTTGTCTGCCACCGGGCATCGATCATCCATAAGGGTAAGCTCCAGGTGCTTGGCACGATGGACGAACTCCTTGGCGGTGAGCGTGTCGAAGTAAAGCTTGAGAACACTCCTGCTGATCTCGCTGCAAAGCTCACGGCTGATGGCGCTATCCGAACCGGTGATGTCCTTACAGCATCTGTGCTGCGTGAGGAAGTTGGCTCTGTTATCGATGCTGCTCGAGTAGGCAAAGCGAGCGTCGTTAGTGTCGTCCCAATGAAACGACGACTCGAAGACATCTTTGTTGAAATCGTTGGTGGAAGGCTTGACAAGGTTAGCGGCTCGCTAATCTCAACGGGCGACCGTCCTCTCATCAACAACGAAACGTCGTCTGCCAATCCATACAAGGAGATTGCAAAGTAATGAACACAGCTATGGTGATTGCGCGCAATACCATTAGTGAAGCGCTTCGCAAAAAGATTCTTAACGCATTCCTGATGGTCGGCGTTGTTCTGATTGCTCTCACATTTATCTTCCAGCAGTTTGCTCCACGCCAGGAGCTCACCCTTGTCAAGGGAATGGGTCTTGGCATCATCAGCCTCGCTGGACTCTTTATCACCGTCATCTTGTGTATCAACCTCGTACCAACGGAAGTTGAGCGCAGGACGATTTATACGATTCTTGCAAAACCTGTTCGTCGATACGAGTTCCTCCTCGGTAAGTTCTTTGGTGCTCTCGGAACCCTTGGCATCAATATCGGACTGATGGGACTTGCTTTCGTCGTTGCAGTTGCTGTCAAGCAGATTGGTGCGGAGAACGCAGTCAGCCCATTGATTCTCTTTAAGGGAATCCTGATGATTGCAATGCAAATGTTGCTACTGGCAGCGCTTGCGATGTTCTTCTCCACATTTCTGACTCCATTGGTAAACTTCTTCTTGACGATGGTCTTGTTCGTGATCGGTAACCTGTCGAGCTACACGCTTGACCTTGCCAAGAACAGCCAGGTCGCTATTGTTAAGTATGTGTTGCTCGGAGTTCACTACGTTGTTCCGAACTTTGGCAACTTCCAATACACCAACCCACTGTTGCAACCAGATGTTGTCGTAAAGAACGAAATGCTCTTCCTGACGCAGAACTGTGCTTATGCTGTCGCATATGCAACCGCGCTGATGGTCTTGGCAATCCTCGTATTTGATCGCCGGGAGGTCTGACATGCTTCGCGAAGCTTTCGCCAAAAATCCCAAGCTTACAGGCAGTTTGGTTCCGCTAGTAGCGGCAGTCATTGCCTTGCAGGCTATCAACGACCGGGATGACAT
>CAIRTT010000441.1 GCA_903881535.1 uncultured Armatimonadota bacterium | reverse complement strand
GATGAACACCGAGACGGCGTATATGCAACAGATTCAACAGCTGCGCAATAAGGTGACGTTACGGTTGACATCGAGAAGCATGGAATAGGCTTCACGTGTTTTGTAAAATCCCACATCCGTGCAAACCAGTGTGGGGTTTTCTTTTGCCTTAGAGAGAGCAAGGTCAGGGATGTCTGTTTCCCTCCTGGTGAGGTGTTTTGGCCGTACTCGGGACATCATCAGGATGCATTGCTTAGCACTCTGAATGACCGTTGTAGGAATCAACAGAGAAACATCACCTATGAGATCTTTCTTCCTAAATGAGTGGGCAATGCTAAGTCAAAAACCAAACAAAAAATCTTTGCGGGATGTTCTTCACGTGGCAGACCTCACGCCCAACTAGAAGCACTTTTCACGGCCAAAACGGCTGTCCTGATTGCAATAAAGCAATCTTTTTTCATGGGAAAGACAGGGGACAAATTGTGGAAAACTGCCATCCAACACTGGGGATAAGTGATCGCACTTTGTGCTGTGTGAATTGACCGGGCATTCGCACTATCGGATTGTTTGTAACTGCATGACGAATGTGGAAATCATGTCGATTTTATCCACACTGTGAAAATTACTAGTATGTTGATTTCTTTGTCATTCGGATGCAAAAGTCAGCTGTTTATGGGCATCCACTAAGGAAAACTAACCGAATCACACATGTCCCAATAATAGACAATTAGTTATCCCCAATGTCCACATCACTATTACTTCTTCTACTGTAAATATATACATATATCTCTATTAGTAATTCGGAATGTGGATGGGCAAAACACAGGGTGAATTTCCAAAGAGGGATGCTCTTTACGTGGGATACACTTATCGCAAGAACCCGAAAAGGTGGATGGATTTTTGGCCAAAGTGACGATCACGATTACGATGAAACCTACATTGCTGGATGCCCAAGGGAGAACCGTTGAAGGTGCACTCAAGGCAATCGGCTACGATGATGTCGCAGGGGTGCGTGTTGGAAAAGTGATCGAGCTTGAGATTCCAGGATCCGATGTTGCGACAGTTGAGGCAACGGCTGCCGAGATGTGTGATCGCCTCCTCGCCAACCCTGTCCTCGAAGACTACCGTATCTCGGTGACATTGTAGGAACGCAACCTATGTCAATACCTACCATCGGCGTTGTTGTTTTCCCGGGCTCGAACTGCGACCGTGATGCGGAAGCGGCTTGGACAGAGCTCGGATTTGGCAATGTGAAAATGCTCTGGCATCAGGACACAGATCTCACTGGAATTGATGCGATTATTGTTCCGGGCGGCTTTTCCTACGGCGATGCGCTGCGCGCTGGTGCGGTGGCGGCGATGTCACCGGTCATGGATGCTGTGGCAGACTTTGCGGCGGATGGCGGCCCAGTCGCAGGCATCTGTAATGGGTTTCAAATCCTCTGCGAAGCCGGTTTGCTCCCAGGTGCACTCACCCGCAATTCAGGTCTTACATTCGTCTGCAAGCCAACTGTGTTGAAGGTTTGCACCGATGACTCCCCTTTCCTTTTCGAATACGAAGTCGGCGGAAATGTGATTATTCCGATTGCACACGGCGAAGGACGCTATGTCTGCAGCCCTGAGACATTGGCAGAGCTTGAAGAAAACGATCTCATTGCCTTCCGCTATGCCGAAAACCCAAATGGATCCCTTGGCGACATCGCTGGAATCATTGGTGGACCTGATCGTAATGTCCTCGGGATGATGCCTCACCCTGAGCGCGCTGTGAGCGAAGCACTAGGTAGCACGGGCGGCATCCCATTTTTCGTCTCGCTTGCAGGAGCAATCCAACAAACTCTTAACGAAGTCACGGTAGGCTAAAAAGTATGTACGTGCCTTTCATCGAGCAAATCCCACTTTTTCGCGACCTCACGGAAGCGCAGCGAAATGCGATTGCTGCGAAGTGTAAGCTACGTTCGTATGAAGACAAGGATGTCATCCTCCATAGAGATGCTCCTAAGGAAGGCCTGTTCATGCTGGTGCATGGCAAGGTCAAGATTTCGTACTCCGATGATGTGGACGAAACGATTATCGCTGTCCTGAGAGTGGGTGACTTCTTTGGGGAGTTATCGGCTATCGATGGCGCGGTCGCAAGCGCCGATGTAGTCGCTCTCGATTCAACTGATGTCCTTCACCTCAGCGCGGATGACTTTGATGCCATCATGCTTGAAATGCCGGAGATCACCCTGGCGTTACTGAAGTATGTTTCCAAGCGCCTGCGCAGGGCTACAGAGTGGATCCGGATGTTGTCCAGCCAGGATGTCTATGGGCGTATTGCTGGACAGCTGGTCCTGTTGGCCCGTGAACATGGCGAGCAGACACCAGATGGAATCCGCATTCCACTGCGCCTCACACAAAATGACCTAGCAGGTCTTGTCGGCGCATCCAGGGAATCTGTTAATAAAGCCGTCGGCTTCTTCAAAACAAAACAGTACATCACTGTGGATGGTCTTTACCGCATCACGATTCGCGATATGACGGCGCTTGCAAGACGAAGTCAGTAACGGTTGATTGTAAATATCAAAAGCCACCTGTGAACTAGGTGGCTTGTTTGTTTTTATAGGCGCTATCCAATAGTTGGTTACTTCAAGTCGAGGGGCTTCTCTTCACCTTTAATCAGACGCTCAATGTTGTCTTTGTGGCGCACCAGAATGAAAATTGCAATTGCGGTGCAAAGCAGCTTCTCTGCAAGGGTGCGCTCAGGTAGAAACCAGACAATAGCGGCCTGACCAAGCGCCGCTACCATTGAGCCTACAGAGACACGCTTGCCACTAACGACAAAGGTGAGGATGAAGAGGACGAATGTACCGAGCGCCAGTGGGAGATCCAGGCCAAATAGTACACCTAGGCCAGTTGCAGCGCCTTTTCCACCCTTGAAGCGCACCCATGGGGAGAAGATGTGCCCGACGATTGCGAGGAGGCCGGCATAAACAAACCAGGATGGTTCGGTGTGTGCAGCCTTGGCAATCAGTACTGGAACCGCACCTTTCAGTGCATCCAGGATGAAAACGATGATCCCAGGACCTTTGCCCATTGATCGGATTGCATTCGTAGCACCGATGTTTCCTGAGCCTGTTGCCTGAATGTCAACGCCGCGGAGCTTGCCCATAAGGACGCCGAACGGAATGCTACCCAAGGTAAACCCTATGACCAGCACCATCCAAGGGGAAATTGACATAGGGCCATTATACGTGGCACTCAACTGCACCGGAAAGCATCGGTGTTCCCTGATCCAATCATCAGGTTTTTTCACCTAAACCCGTATTTATGCGGTCTGGACGACCCTAATGGTGGTTTCGTATTGCAACCAATACTTGGGATGTACCCGTGGAATACGGGTCGCATCCAGAGCGGTATAAGCCGCCATAAGGAACAGATAACCAAATGAATATCGCAAAGAGCATTAAACGCGCTTTTACACTCGTGGAAATCATGATCGTAGTCCTGATCATCGGTATCCTCCTTGCAGTTGCCGTACCAAACTTCATGACAGCCCGTGAAACATCCCGTTCGAAGGCCTGCTCAGCAAACCTACATCAAATCGAATCAGCCAAGGAACAGTACGCCATGGACAACCGTCTGGCGGATGGGACTGCAGTCGCAGGGCTTGCAAACCTTGCGGATTACATCAAGAAAACCCCTGAGTGCCCAAGCGGTGGAACCTACACTGCCGGTGCAATTGGTGCAGACCCAGCTTGCTCCGAAGGCGGTACGCACATCCTCTAGTCGAAATTGTTTATCATTTGATTCATTTCCAAATAGCCCCTGTTCCAGCAGGGGCTGTTTTGCTTAAGCCAAAGGGGATGTAAGGCAGGCCGATAGGATCTTTCGATAAACACTTGAACGAACATCCCCAATCCCGCTGGATTTGGTATTCTCAATGCATGATTCGTATAGGTGAACGCATCGTCGATCTCTTCCAGCTTCAGCCTGGAACAGCTGTGACCGCCCGCGGTTGGGTAAAAACCCTTCGTAATTCGAAGGAAACGGGATTTATCCAGCTAACGGATGGCTCCTGCTTCAAGGATTTACAGGTTGTGGTGGATGGCGGTGTCCCTGCCAGTATTGGCACAGGTGCCTGTGTATCCATTAAGGGAGAGCTTGTCGAGTCTCCGGGAGCGGGTCAATCTGTCGAGCTGCGCGCCGATGAGATTGAACTGGTTGGGGCATCCGATACGACCACGTACCCGATGCAGAAGAAGGGCCATTCGCTCGAATTCTTGCGTGAAAAGGCTCACCTTCGTGTGCGTACAAATACATTTGGCTCAGTCTTCCGTGTGCGAAATGCGGTCTCATGGGCCATTCACAAATTCTTTCAAGAGCGCGGCTTCATCAATGTCCATAGCCCACTGATAACCACAAGTGACTGTGAAGGCGCCGGAGCGATGTTTGGTGTGACGACGCTTGATATGCAGAATCTTCCTCGCACCGAAGACAATTCTGTCGATTTTTCACAAGATTTCTTCGGTAAGCCAGCCCACCTCACCGTGTCCGGTCAGCTTGAAGCGGAAATCTTTGCTACGGCATTTTCGAATGTCTACACATTTGGACCAACATTCCGGGCTGAAAATTCCAATACTCCGCGTCACTTGGCTGAGTTCTGGATGGTTGAGCCTGAGATGGCTTTCTGCGACCTCGATGGCGACCGTGCGCTCGCAGAAGAATTCCTGCGCTATGTCATCAAACATGTGCTTGATAACTGTGGACAGGACCTTGAGTTCTTCAATCAACGCATCGACAACACAGTTCTCGAAACCCTTGAGCATGTCGCAAACTCAGCTTTTGAGCATGTGACTTATACCGATGCAGTCAAGCTTCTAGAAGCGGCTAATCGTACTTGGGAATTCCCGGTGCAGTGGGGAGTAGATCTTCAATCAGAGCATGAGCGCTATCTGACTGAGGATGTCTTCAAAAAACCGGTTGTGGTCACCGACTATCCGAAGGAAATCAAAGCGTTTTATATGCGGATGAATGAGGACAACAAAACGGTGCGCGCGATGGATGTCTTGGTTCCACGCATCGGAGAAATCATCGGTGGCTCGCAGCGCGAGGAACGCCACGATGTCCTCGTAGATCGCATCACCAGCAGTGGCCTGCCGCTTGAGCCGTATTGGTGGTACCTAGAGCTGCGTAAGTACGGAACGGTGCCGCATGCGGGCTTTGGACTGGGTCTTGAGCGCTTGGTGATGTACGTCACGGGAATGAAGAATATCCGTGATGTGATTCCATTCCCACGGACGCCTGGCAACGCTGACTTTTAGAAGGTCACTACGGTTTGTGATGCGTACACGTTCGGAAAATAGTGCGGATTTCTTCGTGACTTTTTGTCATAATCGACCCATTTCTACGGACGCCTGGCAACGCTGACTTTTAGGAAATCACGATTGGCTTTTATGCATCATCTTTCCAAAAATAAAACGGTTTAATTGCTTACTTTTTGTCATAATCGACCCATTTTATACG
This sequence comes from uncultured Armatimonadota bacterium, assembly GCA_903881535.1. Taxonomy (GTDB): domain Bacteria; phylum Armatimonadota; class Armatimonadia; order Armatimonadales; family Armatimonadaceae; genus CAIRTT01. The sequence goes on along the minus strand of CAIRTT010000441.1, from coordinate 7,935 downwards.
AAGAGTAATGTGGAGCGGGGAGCAAAACGGCTCCGGGGAATTCGTTCTCCGGAGCCGCCCTTTTTAATGTTCCCTGCTACCTCACAATTTGGATAACACGGCGTGTACAAGGACATCTGCGCCATAGCGCACAGGGTCTGTCGCTGGAAGACCAGTCTCATTCGTTACGTTTGCTAGGTAGTCTCGCGCTTCTTCATCGCTAAGCATCGATGTATTGACAGCAACACCCACAGTAACGGGACGCGTGAGCGCGCCTCCTGCACAGGCGACGGTTTCAAACAGCGAAATGACATCTTTGAGGGGTGGGATACGGACACTAGGTACGCGTGCCAGCGTCTCTTGACCGGCTCGGTGACAGAGAATCAGGTGCGTTGGTACGGCACCCCTGATAAGTGCAAGCCAGGCTGTGGATGCGGGATGCAGCACACTTCCCTGTCCTTCAATCCACAGAACATCCTTGTTATGTGCAGCATCCATTACAAGCTGTTCAATGGCACCCGGCCCGAAGTCAATTCGCACGGCATCCAAAGGGATACCCTTACCAGAAATACAAATGCCAATTTGCCCTGTCGCAAGAAATTCCGAACGGTAGCCAAGGTGGGTTGCGGCACGATCACATTCAAGAGAGACGGTCATCTTCCCGATGGCCATGTCTGTCCCAACGGTCAGCACGCGTGGAATTTCGATGGCACCGGCGGCTCCCGTTCCCGAGCGAAGTCCGGGAGGTTCGACACGGACATCCCAAATCCAACAGTCTTCTTGGAGGGCGCTCGCGTACATTGGGTCATCTACCATCGGCTTATGGAGGCCATTAATCAGGTTACACCCGGCAAGCAGGCCATGGATCAGCTCATTCGACCAGCTACTCGGAAGGATTCCTCCAGGCGGTGCAATACCCGGAATGAGGGTGTTCGCACCGAGTTGTATGGCTTCATCGATGGTCGCAACGACAGGGATATTTCCGGGGATGACTGTGACATCCGTGGATGTCTGTCCAGCGTGCTCACGGTCAACGACAGCGGCAATGGGATAGTTTCCATAGCGAAGCAGGCCATGTCCCATTTTTCCTTGGCTTCGAGGTCCAGGTACGAGCTGCCCGTGCATCACCAATGCAAGGCTATCACCTTGTTTGAGCATATAAATCTCCAGGATAGATGGTGTAAGTTACGACAAAACTACGCAATTTCAGGGACATCCACTCCAAGTCCAGGGCGGCCACTTTGTGTCACGCGTCCATGTTCAAACCCAAGTCCGATGATTGGGTCATCCGCGGTGTTGAGGTGCGAATCAAGATCGAGGTGGTCGAACAGGGGCCCGATATGGACACCGGCTGCGATGGACAGGGATGACTCTGACATACAGCCAAGCATTGTTTGCAGGCCAAATGCACGGGCGGTGTGCACAATGCGGATAGCTTCTGAAATGCCGCCGGATTTCATCAGCTTGACGTTGACGCCATCCACCAAATGGGCGAACTTAGGGACATCTGTTGCGCTGTGGATGCTCTCATCCAGAAAAATAGGTACTGGTGCGGGGCGCAGGGCAGCGAGTGCAGCTTCATCCCCGCATGCCAGAGGCTGTTCAACATATTCGACACGCCGCTCGGCAAGCCATGGAATCATGATACGCGCATCGGATTCTGTCCAGCCGCAGTTTGCATCCACACGCATCACGACATCGGGTGCGACGGCATTTAGAACGGCCATATACATGTCCATGTCAGCGGCGATGCCATCTGGGCTACCGAGCTTGATTTTCAGATGTCGAGATCCGGTGCGCGCAATCCATTCGCATGCGTGGTCCGCTGCGGCATCCGGGGTGTTAATGCCAACCGTGACGCTGGTTTCAGCGCTCTTACGGATATCGAGGCCGAAGACCTGGTAGAGCGGGAGGCTGATGCGTTTACCGAACCAGTCCCAGAGTGCGATATCGAAGGCTGCGAGGATTCCTGTTCCTCCGCGTCCGCCGATTCCCGGGAGGACTTCGAGGAGGATATCGGCATCCCGGAGGACGGTTTCGCGCTCGAGTGGGGATGCGTGTACAAATGCCGTTTGCCAGCGTTCGACGGAAAGGCTTGCGGATTCCATCGTGTCTTTGGTGACCTGGCTGGGTGACATTTCGCCGTAGCCTGTGATGCCATCGTGGGTCACTTTGACAATCGCATTTGTGGAGCCTGCCATCGTTCCGCGGCTGATGCGCAGTGGGACGCGCTTTGTGAGGTTGAGAGGGGCTAGGCTGATTTCCATGCTTGAACAGTACCGCCAGCGATTGGAGCCCGGCAAGAAATTATCGAGTTTCTAAGATGTTCAACAGTGCAGGGTCTTTCAGGCGGCATGGTAGTTGCAGTTTTGAGATTCATGTCTCCGCTTATCAGTATTATTATTCCGACTTATAACCGTGTTCAGTATGTAACCCGTGCTATCGCGGCGATTCAGGAACAGGCATTTACAGACTGGGAGTTGATCGTCGTCGATGATGGGTCATCGGATGGCACAGCTGAGGTTTTACCGTCACTTGCTGCATTGGATGCCCGGATTCAGTATGTTCGTCAAGCAAATGCTGGTGTGTCGGTTGCGCGCAATACCGGTATAAAGGCGATGCATCCGGATACCCGCTACATCATGTTTCATGATGACGATGACTGGTTGACTGAGGATGGTTTGACGCGTTTATCTGCGCTCGCTACGGCATTCCCTGATGCGCCTGCAGTTGTGGGCTTGCCTCTGCACTGTGATGATAATGGATATTCAACAGATACGTTGGCGACCTGTTATGGTGCAAAGCGAATCGCAGTTGGAGTCAGTGGTCTTGCTGAAAATGTTCCATTTGGTGCTCCTGAAACATTTGCATCGATGGTGATTTGGTGTAGGATTGCGACGCCAGCGCTCGCGCTCATCCGCCGCGATGCATTTGCCAAAACAGGTGGATTTGTGACGCGGTGCCAGCCGAGTGAGGACTGGCTTTTGTGGCTTGATCTGACGCGTCAGGGCGATATTCCACGGACGGGTACGTTTACGCTCAACAAGCGCGTGCATCCTGGAGCGGTCACGCAAAACGGAAAGGCGATGTCGGCTGGTGAGCCTGCAGTCCGCCGCGAGGTGTTGATGCTAACTGACATTACGCCGCAGCAGCGCCTTGTTTCGCTGCAGGGTTATTTGCTCAGCAGCCTTGCAAATGCATCTTGGGCAGTGGAAGACTTCCGTAACCGAAATGCAATTTCTGGGTTGAAGCAGGTTTATCGGATGTTGAAGCGGATGGTTCGCATTGGTAGATTTTGGGCAACGACGTATCGGATTCATCCGGTTGCTTCTCTGTAAGAGGGGTAGTGTGTGATTAGGATTTCCAATCTGTGGATGCCGATTTGACATCACTGTTGGTAGTGTGACTATAGTGGTCGATGCACAGCAAACGTTCAAATTTGGCAACACAAAGGTTGGATAGTCCCGTCGAAACGGTACCAAGTCATAATCCAGTATTCATTTACATCGAGCAGGGTGTTGCTTTTGAGCATCAGTTTGATTCATCCAAGGTATATGCAAATCCGTTTGTAGATGTGACATTCGATGGCGTGTTCGAATGCGATGGTAAGTCTTGGGTTGTGCCTGCGTTTTGGATTGGCGGGCGTCAGTGGGCCGTTCGCTTTGCCCCTCCACATATTGGCGAATATTCATTCACGATTCGATGTTCGGATCCATCCAATGCGATTGCGCGACGACCTGCATTGGCCATTCATGTGGATGCTTACCGGGGTCGGAATGAGCTTCTGAAACACGGCATGTTGCGCATTTCTGCTGATAAACGCCATTTTGAGCATCGGGATGGAACGCCATTCCTTTGGCTGGCGGACACGTGGTGGAAGTGTTTAGCGAAACGCCTTCCCTGGTCTAGCTTTCGCCAGCTGACGGCGGACAGAAAAGCCAAAGGGTTTAACGCGATTCAAATCGTCTGTGGTCCCTATCCAGATGAAGCGATGATGGAGCCAAAGTGGGCGAATGAAGGTGGTTTGCCCTACTTCAATATCGATTTTTCGCGCGTCAACCCAGCGTACTTTTCGTATGCGGATAGGCGTATCAAACATCTCGTGGATTCAGGAATTGTCCCTGTAATCGTTGGAGGCTGGGGTCGCCCGCAGGCGGGAGGCCGGAGTACGCTTCAACAAGTTGGGTTGGATGGTTTCAAGCGTCACTGGCGCCACCTGATCGCACGTTATGGGGCCTATCCCGTGGTCTGGATCGTGGGTGGTGAGGCGCGGGATGACTATGGTCCGTGGGGAGAGCTTTCGCGCTACGTCAAGCAGATTGACCCGATGCAGCATCCGATGTGTTTTCATGCACCCGCGGATCCACAGGATGCGATTCGTGACAATGCAGTGTTTGATTTTGACATGGTTGCGATTGGCCACGAAGGATTACAAACTGCGGATGCAACTTTGCAGCTTCTCCGCAAGTGTCGGGAGCGCTCTCCAAAGCGTCCGGTGTTATGCGGTGAAGCTTGCTATGAAGGGCATATGCAGACAAACTTTGCCGACATCCAGCGTTATGTCTTCTGGAGTCTGATGCTGAGTGGGGCCGCGGGGCATACGTATGGCGCTGCGGGAATCTGGCAGGCGAGTGTCAAGGGTAATCCTGGAATTGAGCCGATTTATGACTGGACGACATGGGATGAAGGCATGCATTACCCAGGTTCAACGCAGTTAGGAAAGGCGAAGCAGCTGCTGGAAGCGTATGGGTGGTCACACTTCGATGTACATTCAGAGTGGACCGATGCCGGGATGTACGCCGCTGGCATCCCCAAAGAGATTCGTTTTATCTATCAGCCAAAGCGTGGGATTTACAACTGGAGCGGCTCGGTGGTGCACGGCCTTGAGCCGGGAATCAACTACAAAGCGACCTATATTGACCCGGTCACCTTCCGGCGCTTCCCCATCGGCGAAACAGGACCAAAAGGCGGAGACTTCCGCGCGCCTGCCGTGCCATCCCCGCAGGATTGGGTTCTGATTTTGGAGGCCACTGGAGTGAAGCTTCTATCAAAGAAAACAGGATAGAAATTAGCCGAATCGCAGCCGACTGAAAACTCGAATAAGTGCCTTCGTGAGTTTGCTATGCTTGCCGGTTGTGTTGGCGCGGGCGACATCAAATTGGATTGCCGCGATAATCAGACCTCCAGACAGTGTTGTGTAAACCAAAATGGGGTTTGTTTCCAATGTGAGTTGATAGCCGATGACCAGCACGATGGCAGTGTATAAAAGCGCAATCGCTATCATCCCACCCATGAGACCAAACTTGTCGAACACCCACTTTGCGAGTGGATTAGCCTCTCCCTGCTGATCGATGTTGCGATAAGTCGAGATGATATCGAGAGCTTTACTGGAAAAGAGCAGTATGCCCGTCAATGTCAACAACCACATTTTGATATTAGATTCCATTCAAAAACCTCACGCTGAACGCGCGCTTGTTGGGCGTTGATGACTGATCGGTTGAAACATCGCGTTTGTTACATTTATGTCTGAAAGCAGACTTCTCTTGGGTCCCCCCCTAAACCGTCACCTTTGGGGGGTCCTTCCGATGACCGGGTACTGCTCGTAGTCCATGATGGTGCCGCTCACGCGCGGCGCAAGGTCGGAGAGGAAGAAATGGATTCTTTGAGTCTTATGGTGTGTCTCTCGACAGTGGCGATTGCTTGAGCATCCGATCGAAGACCGACTCGAACAGCCGGTCCTGCACAATCCGGTATTTCTCAAACTCGCTCTCGGCATGGGCCTTTGCCAGTTCCGCCGACACTTTTCCTGCGTCCTGAAGTATCTCGCGGTCCCAGAGTTGGAGGAAACCACTCAAACGCTTTTCCCAGTCTTCCATGGTCATCGGGATCTTCCTCATCGCCTGCATCTCGGCCATGTCGAGGTAGGCGGAGACGATGCGCTGCAGTTGGCCCATTTCGGAATCTGAGAGGTAGTTTTTGGCGATGGAGACGTCGTAGCGTTGGATTTTCCCTGTCGGTGCAGCCTCCCAAGTCGTCAGTCCCATGTTTTGCTTTTGATGGTCGGCGCGCTCCACAATCACCTCCGCCGCCGTCTGTCCATGCACGGCGTAGTGCAGCTTGTTTTGCACTGCGGCGAAAAACCGCTTTGTGGCTGTGGCGGACGGGTCGTAATCCAGCGCGGTAGCGTATATATCCGTGATCTTCTGGTAGAACTTTCGCTCCGAGAGCCGGATTTCCCGGATCTTCTCAAGCTGCCGCTCAAAGAATTCATCCGTCAGGGTGCCACCGTGTTTGAGGCGCTCCGCATCCATGGTCCATCCCTGAATCGTGTAGTCCTTCACGATCTGGTTGGCCCATTTACGGAACTGGATGGCGCGCTCGTTTTCGATTTTGAAGCCTACGGCGATAATCGCTTGCAGGCTATAGTGCTTCGTTTGGTAGTTTTTGCCATCGGTGGCAGCTATTAAGTAGGACTTAACAACTGAAATCTCATCCAGTTCGTTGTCGCTGAAGATACGCTTCAAGTGCTGGTTGATGGCTGGAATGGAGACATCGTAGAGCGCCGCCATCATTTTCTGCGTAAGCCAGACGTTTTCATCTTCGTAACGCATCTCCACGCTGGCATCCGAGTCGCCACCAGCCGCCACAAAAGTAAGATATTCCGCCGCTGATGACCGGACGAGGGAGACTTTGGCATTCATTTTGCCGCGACCACCGGGTGTGGGCTTTTCTTTGCTCATGGCTTCAGTCTCCTTTCCAATCAAACTCCTAAGTAACGCATAATCGTTGCCAGCGCCACCGCCTGTTCACCGGACGTCAGCTGTTTATTCCCAAAGTCATTGGTGTGCCCCCCCCCTACGCTGTCACCTTCGGGGGGTTCCGGCCGATGACCGGGTACTGCTCGTAGTCCATCACTGTGCCGCTCACGCGCGGCGCAAGGTCGGAGAGGAAGAAGCACACCGTGGCCGCAAGCTCATCGGGGTCGATGAGACTACCACTCGGAGTCGTCGTCACCGGGAGGCGGTTTGGCCAGTCATCGGGCATCCCCTCCGCACGCTTGATCTTGATCTCGTTCTCCGTCAGCACCCAGCCAGGGTTGATCTGATTCACCCGAATACCCATCGGACCCAGGGAGTCGCCCAGATTGCGCGTCAATGTGAGCAGTGCCCCCTTGCTGATCGAATACGCCAGCAGATTCCGCTCGCCACACCACGCATTCACCGAGCCGATATTCACAACCCGCCCGCCGCCGTTTGCTACCATGTGCGGCGTCGCCGCTTGAATCAGCAAGAGAGGCGCACGCACATTCACCGCCATCATGTTGTCAAACAGCTCTGGAGTCGTGTTATCAAGCACTGACCGTCCGGTGTTCGCGGCATTGTTGACGATGCCGTAAATACTCCCAAACTTACCAATGATTGTATCGATGAGCTGTTTTGGAACCGCCGGGTCTGACAGGTCACCACTCACTGCAAAGGCTGCCCCAAACTCGGCGCAAACCGCATCCGCGGATGCCTGGTCAATCCCATGGATGATGACATCCGCGCCGCACGCAATCGCCCGGCGCGCCGTCGCCATCCCAATACCGGAGACCGACCCGGTGATCAAAACCGGTCCACTAATCCTCATATGCATGCACCTTTTCGCAAATCAGGCGCAGCAGACCCTCGAGGTCACCGCTTGCCGTCTGGAAGGATGAGTTGTCAATCGCCAGCGGCGCGCCAAGCACCACCAGCGGCGCACCATAACTTGGACATGCAATCGCCTGCTCGAGGGTCAAGCCACCAACGGCCTGCACGGGAATGCTGACTGCATTGACGACATCACGCAGCTGGTCGAGAGGACTTGGCATCCGCTCGCCGCGTGCCGCATAGCCATTGCGCTCATCAAAGCCAATATGGTGGATCACATAGTCGCAACCCAGGTCTTCAAGACGCTTGGCGGATGCGACCATAT
>CAIRTT010000440.1 GCA_903881535.1 uncultured Armatimonadota bacterium | reverse complement strand
GCAACAACACCTGCTCCAAGAAGTGCATATTGTGTCATGATGCACCTCCGCACAGGATGTCAACAATCAAATCCAAACCGGCAGCGCGGCTTCCCTTAATGAGGACAACATCAGTTTCACAAATGACTTGCTGGAGAACGACCGCAGCACTAGCTGGTGAATCAAAAAAATGAACCTGGTCAGGATTCATACCTGCCAGAATGGCTCCGGTACGGTAATCCGTTGCTGACGTTCCAACAACTACCAAGTGTTCTATTCCCGATGTGCTTACAGCCTCACCAATGGCTAAGTGCCATTGCTTCGTTTCCACTCCCAACTCCCGCATTTCACCTAGAACAGCCCATGCGTTTCCAGACGTCTGGCTCCCTAATTCTGCCAAAACAGAAATGGCAGCAAGCATCGCTTCGGGCGCCGCATTGTACGCATCAGAGAGTACAACCGCACCATTTCGCATGATTCGCGGGCGCATCCGCCCCTCACTCGGTCGCCAATTGGCCAACCCTGCTACGCAACTAGGTAACGACATCCCAGCTGAAAGTCCCGTTCCGACGGCAAGAGCCCCATTGATGGCAGCAAATCTAGCTGGAGACGCGACCTTAGCGACCACTGATTCACCCTTATATTTAAGCTGAAAGGTCGTCTCCAAGCGTCCCTGTTGAATATTCGAAATTGTCAAATCGCACGTTTGAGACTCGCCTACAATAAAACACCGACAATGGGATGCACTGGCATCAACAACAGTCTTGAATTCGATCGCTTCTGAATACACTGCTGTTGCATCTGGTGGAAGCCCCCTGAACAGCTCGGTTTTCGCGGTCGCAATGGCATCCCGGGTCCCAAGCAGCTCAATGTGTGCGCTTCCGATGTTCGTGATCACACCAATGTTTGGCTCAGCGATGCGTACTAGTTCTGCAATCTGCCCTGGGCCTCGCATACCCATTTCAAGCACTAACGCATCTACGTCATCAGGAGCTGAAAGGACCGTAAGCGGCAAACCTATTTCCGTGTTGAAGTTGCCAATGGTCGAGTGACATGACTTTTCGTGGCCATGAACGCAAGCAACCATGTCTTTCGTCGATGTCTTGCCGTAGCTCCCCGTCACTGCGATGACGGTCGGATTCCGCTGTTTTCTGACCCAATTCGCAAGAACTCCCAATGCATCCACTGTGTTTGTGACACAAATCTGCGGCAGATCGACCGAAGGGTTTATTGTTTCCACAATAGCGCCGCATGCACCGCGCTCCATCGCAGTGAAGAGGTAATCATGGCCATCGACTTTGGTACCGCGGATAGCGGCGAACAAAGCACCATTCATCAAGGTACGCGTGTCAATGGAAACACCACTAACAACTGACTTGTCGTTGATCGCCTGACCCAGAATTCGGCCGACAACATCTAGTGTCAGGAGCATTTTGAAAGCTCCTCAGATGCAACTAAGCGATCATCGAAGGGAATAACCTGATCGTGAACTATCTGGTAGGTTTCATGACCCTTTCCTGCGATAACAACTACATCATTGGCAACACGAGATGTAACCGCATCTGCAATAGCCAACCTACGGTCCGACTCCCTCCGAACAACACAATGACTTGACATCCCAGCAATGATTTGATCGATAATCAACTCAGCATCTTCAGACCGTGGATTGTCAGAAGTCACAATTACCTCATCGCAATATTTTTCAGCGATGCTGCCCATTAGTGGGCGCTTGGAGCGATCACGATCGCCACCGCAACCAAACACACATATCAGCTTGCCAGAGCATAGTTCACGGGCAGTTGACAGCACATTCTCGAGACCATCAGGTGTGTGCGCATAATCGACCACCACGGCAAACGGTAGTTCACTTGGCACAATTTCAAACCGTCCCGGAATCTGAGGACAAGTACGAAGCAGTGCTACGCCATCAGCTACCGCCCCGCCGGCGCCGATAAACCATGCGAGTGCCGCAAGCGCATTTTGTATCTGAAATGCTCCCCCAAGGGGCAAAACCACAGGGAATGACCGATTGTTGTAAAGAAGATCGAATTCGGTCGATGATGCAGCCAAACGGATGTTTGCAGCACCGAAATCAGCAGAGGAGCCAGCAGAAACCGAATAGGTCGAGTACGGAAGATCACGCATCATGGTGCACAGGCGATTCCCCCATTCCGTATCAATCCCAATGACTGCAAACGGACATTTACCATACTGACTGGCAGCATCAAAATGTGTCGTAAACAGGTGTGCTTTCGCTTCGAAATAGCTCTCCATGCTTCCATGGAAATCAAGATGATCCTGAGTCAGATTCGTGAACACTGCAGCATCAAACAAACATCCGTTTACCCTGCCGTGCATTAGTGCATGAGAGGCAACTTCCATTGCCACCATATCTACAGAATTGCTTTGCATTCTCGAAAGCATCTTCTGAAGGTCCGGCGCCTCAGGAGTAGTCCTCTGTCCTGGCACTAAAACTCCACAAGAAAAAGCTCCCAGAGTACCGATGATTCCCGCTTGCTCAAAAAGTCCCTTGGCCAAGTGTGCAATGATATGCGTGGTGCTGGTTTTACCGTTTGTTCCAGTGACACCAACGACATGCATGTGCTGTGTTGGGTGGTTATAAACAATGTCGGCAACGAAACCCATTACTTGGCGTGAATCGCCGACGGACCAACCAGGAATATTCGAATCTACCAATAACGATTGGCGAGACTGATCGACAATTACAGCCGCTGCTCCCATTGATATAGCATCAGCAATAAAGTCGTGGCCATCGTGGCTAGCACCGCACGCAGCAACATAAATGTCCCCCGCTGTGACGTTCCGGCTGTCATGCGTAACTCCACGAATCCGACTGTTTGGCGGAGAAATTGGTTTACCAAGAAGTTGAACAAGCTCACTCAACATTTCAGGCACTAATCACCCTTGCTGGCAGAATCTGGCCGCTGGCTTACCTGACGCTTTGCACGTGTTGGTTGGATGTCATATCTCACCATCGCACGTTCCATGACTTCTTTGAACACAGGGCCAGCAACAGATCCTCCGTAATGGTCCCCCTTTGGTGCAGCAATGGTGACGGCAACGATAAACTTTGGCTCCTTGATTGGGGCTAAGCCGACAAACGATGCCATGTATTTCCCGCTATAGCGGCCATCTTCGACCATTTGCGCGGTTCCGGTCTTTCCACCGGCATCATGAAATGCGAGTTGAGCTTTTGCACCCGTACCAGTTTCAATAACATCTCTTAGCAAACCACGCATCTGAGTTGCTGTTTCCGACGAGAAAACGCGGACTGCATCACTTCGCTTGGTAAGCTTTACAGCTCCACTGACCTGGTCACGAACTGCATGAATGAGCGTTGGGTGTCGAAATCGGCCATCCACAAACGTGCCATATGCGCTTGCCAGATGGAGTGGACTAATGGCTGGGCCTTGACCAAAGGAGAGTGTGGCCAGACCAATTTTCGATTCATTTTCTGGGAATGCTCCTCGGGTTGCCCCGTTGAGCCCAATTTGTAAGCGTTGTCCGCATCCAACTGCATGTAGCGTAGATGTCAATCTGTCCCATCCAAGACGGGAGGCGATCTCAGCAGTCGCTACGTTACAGGATTGCTTAATCACACCGCTTACATCCTGTGATGCATGTCCATTTTGAAACGCACCATGTGGAGCGCAGTGGACCGCGCGCTTTCCGATGCGTCGTTCGCCACTACAGAAAAAACTGGAGTTTGTGGTGATGACTCCAGCATCTAATGCCGATGCAATCGTAAATGATTTAAACGTCGAACCAGGTTCGTTGGCGCCTTCGACAGCCCAGTTCTTCGTCAATAAAAGCTTTTGGATACCTTTAGGTGCGTTCTTTATCGTATCTACACCAGTCGCATTGGCCATGACCAAAACATCACCAGTATTGGCATCCAACACAACAACGGAGCCATATTGGGCATGGCTCTTGTCAACGACATCTTGAACGAGTGTCTCAGCCTCTGATTGGAGTACAGAGTCAATCGTAAGGACGACATCATTTCCATGCTTTACTTTGGAAACAATTTCTTCGGTCCCTGGAATAATTCCATCCAAGTCTTTGGCTAAGTATCTTTGACCGGGCACACCAAGCAAATGCTCGTTCATGGCCAGTTCCATACCAGAAAGTGGACTTGCATCCCTCCCTAGCAAGCCAACGACACTGGCCGCGATTTCACCTGATGCAAGGGATCGTTTGGTCGACTTGACGATACCGATACCAGGAAGTTTCCTTAGGACACCTACATCGAGGCTAGCAAGGTCCAGATCGCGAACAAGTTCAACTGGCTGGAATCTAGCTCTAGCATTGTTACGGCGTAACAAAATCTCACTTGGTGAAGTCAACATGGATGCCAGATCCAGTCCAGGGAGTGCATCCTGAAGCCCAATCTTTGTCGCATTCAACAGCTCTTCTGGATCACCAGTTTGCTTGACAAGTATGTTTGCATCGAAAACAATCGTAGCCGCTGGGACATTCATCACCAACGCACGGCCATTTCGATCAACAATCATCCCGCGCCGGGGTACATCGTTTATGTGACGAATGCGTGACACCGATGACTGACCTGCATACATGTCGCGCTGTACCAGCTGGATTAACGTCAACTTGCCTGCAATCAGCGCAAAAGACAATCCACCGATCCACAGAACTACCCCCATCCTGCCGCGCTCATCCTTACGAGCACGGTTTATCGCCTGCATACTCGGCGTGGACCTTTGTGCTGTTGGTGATGGTGGCGCTGGAACACGTCCAGGACGCGGGTTACGACGTTCGGCCATGTTACTTAATACCTATTGAAATGCGCTCTGGCGTGCTGAACTCTGTCAGCCCAAGTTTTTGGGCGGAATTATGGTTTGCCACCAAGCCATCCAAAGCCATTTGCAACCGTGAATTGCGCTCCAATTGGTTTGCGCACTCCAGCTTTGCGAGTTGAACCTTGTAGCTAATGGAAGTTGCAATGGTGTGCAGCGAAAAACTAGCAATCAAGCTGGATGCTATAACCACAAAGGTCAGCGTCATCACAGTGCGACCATAGCGTGCGAGTATGTGCTTGCGTTTTTGCCTAACAGGCGGCGATGCTATTTTGACATGCCCAGCTGTAACCCTTGTTTGGGCAGGGATAGAAGTACGCAATTGATTCCAATCAAAGTCCAACATGTTAAACTCCCATACCTTGTAGCAACCCGGTGCCAATTCGTTCAGCAATACGCAGCTTTGCACTTCGGCTTCGCGGATTCAGCCGCTGCTCGGAATCCGAAGGTCCAATACCTTTTCGTGTGATCAACTCGAGAAATTTCGGGATATCGGTTACTGTCCAGCCATCGGATGCGATTGATTTGCCAGCAGCTTCTGTCAGAATCCGCTTTACGACTCTGTCTTCGAGCGAGTGGTACGACATCACGACAATGCGTCCACCGACGGCAAGACCATTTACTGCGGCGCCAACTGCTTTTGGTAACACTCCAAGCTCATCATTTACTGCGATACGCAGTGCCTGGAACACTTTTGTCGCAGGATGCACCTGCCCTGCTCTGGTTCCAGTAGGCATCGCCCGACGAACCGCATCCACAAGATCTTCAGTCGTTGCAAGTGGCCGGGCATCAACAATTGCTTTTGCAATACGTCGCCCCCTAGACTCTTCTCCGTAAGTGAACAAAAGGTCTGCGATTTCAGCTTCAGGGAGCCTGTTTACAAGATCTGCCGCAGTCTCCCCATCACTTGTTTGGTCCATCCGCATGTCGAGCGGACCTTTGAAGCGAATTGCAAAGCCTCGACCTGGAGTGTCCAGCTGGAATGAGGAAACCCCGAGGTCAAAGAGAATGCCATCGACACCGCTGGAAGCATGCTCGGCAATTACTTTCGCTAAGTCGCCGAAGTTTGCCTGAACAAAGGAGACATTTTCAGGAGATCCTAGGCGTACCTTCGCAGCTGACAGTGCATCGGAATCTTGATCGAGACAAATAAGCCTCCCAGTACCCGATAGCCGCTCATGAATTAGAACAGAGTGCCCACCGCCGCCCGTTGTCGCATCGATATACGTTCCACCGGGCTTGATGCTCAGACCATCGATGCATTCGTTCAGCATCACAGGAACATGGTAGGTAGACATTTAAAGTTCAGCCCCCAACCCAGTTCGCTGTGCCGCCTCAATGAGCTTGCTTTCGTCCATCGATGCGTTCATTTGCATCCAGGCATCACGGGACCAGACTTCAATCTTCTCACCGGTTCCCGCAATAACGGCATCGGAGTTCTCAGAGATTCCTGCGTGCAAACGAAGCGATGCCGGGATAGCAATACGTCCCTGTGAATCGACTTGAATGTCAGATGCGCCAGCAAACAACCAACGCTTCATCAGGAGGGCATGTTGATCGAGAACAGGCTGCGCTTGAAGTTTTTCTTCAATGACCTGAAAATCTTTTTCCCTGTATATGAAGAGACATCCACCAACCCCTTTGGTGATCACAAATGTGGCACCAAGTTCGCTGCGAAACTTCAAGGGAATTATGACTCTTCCCTTGTCGTCCACTGCGTGGTAATGTTCTCCTCGAAATGCCAATTTAGTGTACGCTTATCCTGTATAGCGGGTGAATCCACCCGCCTTCCACTGGGTATCCATCAAGACTCCACGGGGACTCCAACAGTCCTCCACTGAGTCTCCACCCGGTATTGTTAATAGGTCGATTTTAGGGCGCGTGGTGGCCACTGTCAAACGCCGAATCGGCAATTCAAGATGACTTTATTAGTCAACCCGCTGTGAAATTCATCACACCCCCTTTGATTGTGATTTGCACCGAGCATAACCGGGCATTGCGCAACATCTGAATGCATGCCAAAGCACGTGTCGCCCCAACCCTGATTGACATCCGGACAACCAAAATGTGATACTTCGCCCGAGGCTCATGTTTACTCCCATCGAGTAACTAGATGGAGACTCAGTGGAGGCAGACTTTGAGTTGGAATAGTGCAGCGGAGTTTGTAATCGGCGTTGACTTAGGAGGGACTAACGTGAGAGCCGCAGTCCTGAACCGAAGCGGGCAATCTCTTGGTGGCGGACGTGCTCCATCCCATGCGATGGAAGGCGTTGATAAGACGGTGGCGCAAATAGCGGATGCCGTTGCACAGGCTATTTCAGCTGCCGGTGTCGCCAAGGATAAAATTGCTGGACTCGGAATCGGTGTTCCTGGACATATTAATCCTCAAGGAACACATGTACTATGGGCCCCAAACTTCTACGATAATGGCCAGCAGTATCTCAATGTCCCACTGGCGGAAAAGGTCAGTGCTGCTACTGAGCTGCCGGTGTTGATGGGCAATGATGCCAATGTTGCAGCACTCGGAGAGTTCCGTTTTGGCGCCGGTAAAGCGGTTCGCAACATGGTGATGGTCACCCTCGGCACAGGAATCGGAGGCGGAATCATCCTTGATGGCAAGCTTTGGACCGGAGCCACAGGCGGGGCTGGTGAGATAGGCCACATCATTATCGCTGCAGGCAACCGTGGTGGCGCAGCAGCCTTTGGTTCCCTTGAAGCCATGGGACAGATCTCAGCAATCGTTGAGCGATGTGCACGGAAAATCAGTGCGGGACGAAAGACCATTCTTGCGGAACAAGACTGGCACTTCCTCACACCGAAAATGATTTCAGACGCGGCTATTGCTGGCGATGAAGTAGCGATCGAAACCTTTGATGAAACCGGCTATTTTATTGGTCTTGGCATCGCATCCATCATTAACTTGTTGAACCCGGAAATGATTACCATTGGTGGAGGAGTTGCTGGTGCAGGTGACCTCATCCTCGACCCAATCAGAAGAGCAACACGAGCCAACGGAATCAGGACGATGGTCGATGTCTGTCCAATCGTACCTGCGGAGCTCGGTGATGATGCTGGCATCTTCGGAGGAGCATCACTTATCCTAGATGCGATTGGTGCCTAATCCCGAATAAGTTAGTCTAAATATGTAAGTTCTGCAGACCTTTGCAGGACTTACACTGCCTAGATGCGGAAATACCCACATAGGGAGCATCGGCAATTGACTATGATGTTTGGAATTACATTTTCGCTCGTTTTTGGCCTGCTGACATTTTCAGGCACTCCGCCAAAACCAAGTGTGTCGCCGATTGACTTCAACCGTGACATCCGGCCAATCCTCTCGAATCACTGCCTCAAATGCCATGGTCCGGATGACAAACAGCGAGCCGCAGGTTTGCGTCTCGACACCTTCGAAGGTGCCACTAAGCTGCTCGCAAGCGGAAAACGTGCAATTACTCCCGGAAAGCCCCTCACGTCGGAGTTGACGAAGAGAGTGCATACGACGGGTGCTCTTCTGATGCCCCCGGTCACGACTAACAAACCGCTGAGCACGCAACAGATAAAACTCCTAGAACGATGGATCGCCACCGGAGCACAATACAAACAACATTGGGCCTTCATTCCGCCCCAAGTATCAAAGCTGCCGTCAACGGTAGGTCATCCAATTGATTCCATCGTACGCAAGCGGCAGTCACTCCTCGGCCTTCAACATGCCGGACAAGCAACGAAGTTAGAGTTACTTCGTCGCGTCTCCCTCGATCTCACTGGGCTGCCTCCAACCCCATCGACGATTGCATCTTTTCTCGCAGACAACAAACCAGATGCCTATGAGCGTCAGGTCGACAAGCTGTTGGCAGCCCCAAGTTATGGCGAGCGCTGGGCGCGTAAGTGGATGGATGTTGCCCGGTATGCCGATACAAATGGCTACGAAAAGGATCGCCCACGGACGATGTGGCCTTGGCGTGATTACGTCATCAACGCATTTAATAGCGATAAGTCGTTCCAAGCATTTACGATTGAGCAGTTAGCCGGAGATATGCTCCCTTCTCCAACAGACGCACAACGCATTGCGACTGGGTTTCATCGCAATACGATGATGAATGAAGAAGGTGGTATCGACCCGAATGAATATCGCTTCCTTTCGGTTGTAGACCGGGCGGCGACCACGGGAACAACTTGGTTGGGCCTAACAGTCGGATGTGCTCAATGCCATACGCATAAGTTTGATCCGATCACACACACTGATTACTACCGCTTGTTCGCTTACCTCAACAACGCAGATGAGCCAGAGTTCGCGGCCTACACAGATGCACAAAAGGCGAGTATCAAGTCTAATCAAGCAAAGGCCAAGACGCTACGTGCCGACATTTTTAGTCAATGGAATCCCGTTGCAACATGGATTGAAGCACCTATTATTGTCCAATCTGTAAATGGGCTAAAGGCGAAGTTGACCATTAGTCCCGATGGCAGTATCACCGCAAGTGGGGCCACATCTCCTACTGACACGTATTCTATGGACGTGTCGTCCCCAGCCATAACCAATGCCTTACGAATCAAGGCACTAACCACTGGAAATATAGGACCAGGACGCACAGACCACGGCAACTTTGTTATCACCGGTATAGAACTCGAAGTTGATGGAAAGAAGCTCGACATCCGCTCGG
>CAIRTT010000439.1 GCA_903881535.1 uncultured Armatimonadota bacterium | reverse complement strand
GTTTCCACGTGAAACGCCCTTTTTTCGTAACTGTTCTTGAGACAGGAATACAACATGAACTTTGACCTCCTTAAAGCGATATGTGAAGCTCCCGGCATACCTAGCCGTGAAGAAGTTGTCCGCGGTGTAATCCAGGATGCGATGACGCCTTTGGTTGATTCCATCAATGTAGACACCATGGGCAATGTCATCGGGCACAAAAAGGGCAGTGGTAAAGGGCCAAAAGTCCTGATTGCTGCGCACATGGATGAGATCGGATTTGTTGTCCGCCATATCGATGACAAAGGCTTTATCCGTCTTCAGCCTCTAGGTGGATTTGATGCACGTGTCCTTGTCGCACAGCGTGTTTTGGTGCATGGATTTGCTGGTGAAACGCTCCGGGGTGTCCTCCAGCCAGGTATCAGACCGGCCCACCTGCTGACCGATACTGAGCGCGGTAAGCCTGTTTCTCTGGACGACTTATTTATTGATCTTGGACTACCAGCAGCTGAAGTTCGTTCGAAAGTTGAGCTTGGTGACCCGATTACGATGGATCGAACCTGCGAGCGTATTGGAAATCGGGTTATCTCAAAGAGCCTTGATGACCGCCTTCTTGTCTACGTGATGCTCGAAGCGCTGCGCCACCTTGGTCACCACGACTGCGACATTTACGCCGTGGCGACGGTACAGGAAGAGATTGGCCTCCGCGGTGCAACTCCTGCCGCTTATGCCATCAATCCTGATATTGCGATAGCGCTTGATATCACGATTGCTGGTGACATCCCTGGTAGTACAGCCGATCAACAGATCACGCAGCTGGGTGCTGGAACCGCTATCAAGATCATGGATGCAAGTCTTGTGTGTCATCCAAAGCTGGTCCGCCACTTCCGTGATGTCGCAGAGCAGCATAACATCAAGTATCAGCTTGAGATCCTGGGCCGAGGTGGCACGGATGCTGGTGGTATGCAGCGTGTCCGCGGTGGAATCCCATCGTTTACGCTGTCGGTTCCAACCCGCTATGTGCATACCGTGAATGAGATGGCGGATGTTGATGACATCAGTGCATCCGTGCAGGTCCTTGCCCGCTGGCTTGAGGTTTGTCATACCCGCAGCTATGGCTACGGGGACGCGTAGGCCTGACTCAATGTAATCGCCACCCGCCGCATGGAATTTCCACTGTGCGGCGGGTATTTTATTGCCATGCACACCGATGAAGATTTAAGCGCGAAGGCGATGTCAGCCATTGTCAACCAGGTTCAGGATTTGATTGAAATGGCCACGTACGAAACGCAAACCGATGTAGCAGCGACGCTTGCTCATTGGACGTCATCGATTGTGGCTGGCGAAATCCGGGATGCCACACTTAGTGTTTTTGCGACATCGGACCCAGAGACGGGAGACGTTGTCGAGCGGATTGTGAAGCAGACAGATTTGCGTATTGTTGTGTCGCTCCCTAATGGAAGTCAGGTTGAAAGACATGCCACGTTACATCCATCGGCCAATCCATACCTGGTCAGCCTACGCCCCAACTAGCATCCGCGGTCACCAAAGAGCCTTCATGCGCTGGCGACTTACACGGCTTATCTTGCAAAGACCAGCTTGACCATCACCTGTGGAAGAAACGTCTTGTTGTTTGGCGCACCTAGGAGCAGATACGTCTCGGTACCACGTTCCCCAGCTTCACGGTAGCTGACATACGGATTGATCGTTGCCTTTGAACCTGGCTCTTCCTGAATAAGGATACGGCCGCCGATGGTTCTTGTACGCGAGAGGATGAAGTTTCCAGTCACAATGTGCTGTCGTCTCCAGCCCCCAAACTGCTGTAGACCACCTGTGTAGAGCAGGTCAAGGTTCTTTATCGGTCTCCAGGATACATTCGGAGCATAGAACCGATAGGCCTTGTCTGCTTGTTGCCCGGTGATTAGGTCCATACCAATCTGTCGGAAGCGGTTGGTTGCCCCGGATGTGATGCCAAAACGTACCGTGGCATCCTTCTGTGCATCGAACATATTGTGGTTAACACTCGTTGACAAGCGCCAGTCAGAGCGTGTGTCGAACTGGATACCGAGGCCTCCGCCACGTTGATAGGGTGTGCCATCCTGATGCCAGGTATAACTAGGAAACAGGTCCACCGAAAAGCTCCGCCAAGCACCTTTACGCCATTCGCGACTCCAGTTATGGTAGACCTGAAAGCCCTTGAAGTCATCAAAGTAGAACAAACCGTTTGCAGATCTAAGGTTACGACCAGCATCCATCAGCTGCACACTCGTAAAGTTGAATGAGTCCTGATAGGAAAAGTTAAGGTTTGCTGCTCCACCACCGCCATTTATTCCAGATGACTTGATGAGCTGGTACTCGAGACCCACTTTGTTTCGACGAAGGCCACCATCCAGGGCAACAAGACCAGAGTGATCGTTATCTTTAGCGACATCCGACTGACTGGCAAAGATACCAATCTGATCTGTTGCACTGATGTCATGCCGATATCGGACAATGGAATCGACTCGGTCACCAAAGTCAATCGCCGTAAGGAAACCGAGCGTGTCCTTTGGAGTGATCTTTCCATAAGCTTTGGCACCGATGTCAAAGAGGCCAATCCGGTTCGAATAAAACAGTGGGCCAAACGTGTAGAAAGAACCCGCTGAGAAGTAATTTGCGCCTTCTAAGAAGAACGGTCGGCGCTCAGGGACAAACTGTTCAGCACGCGAAAATGCGACTGTCTGCACCGCTCGTTCAACAGTGGCAAAGTCAGGGTTAATCGTCGACACAACCGTGAAGTCAGGCGTCACGGTGTAACGCGCATCGATACCTGTGCGAATCTGCGAACCAGCCTCTTTGGCCGTTGTGAGGGCGTATGGAAGGAGGCTCAGGGATGGCTTGTGTTTCGCCTTGGGTGGCTCGATTTGTGACCAACGGCCCATCAGGTTGAGAAACTGTTGCGGGGTGGTGTTTGACCACTGGCTTTTAATACGTGTCCGGTATTGGAACCGGGTGAAGTTCAACCCAAAGTCGAGATTTTTCTTGCCACCTGGGAAAGATAGTGTCTTCCAAGGGATGCGCATTTCGGCTTCCCAACCTGCCGATGTCTTTGTCGCTTTGGCATCCCAATCGCCATTCCACTCGGCTTTACCAGCACGACCACCACTGATTTTTGCGCTTCTTGTTGATAGAGGATTTACAGAAAATCGACAAAGGTCACTGGGCTTTGCAGAGAGAAACGGGTCCAGCGTGAGTTCAAGGTAGTCCTCAGAATCATTGTCTCCAGAATCACCGCCACCGGAGTAACGGGAATCACGGAGGACTTCTCTGGCAATAATCCCCGCGGGTATTTTGTCATGCGCTTTGAAAGCTACGTAGAGATAGGTTTCGTCGTACGAAATAAATGCTTCTGTCGGTTCAAGGGCTGGTTTTCCTGTAACTAGGTCAGTGAACCCGCTAGCCCGTGCCGTATCCGGCCACTCGTTGTCACCGATGCGTCCATCGATAACTGGAATTACGGTAGCCCTCGTCGCCTTGATGACCCTATTTGCATCGCCGGAATCAGCAGTCGCAAGCGGTGAGCAAAGCGCGATTACGGAAAAGAACATACAAGACATTAATATTTTGAACGACATAACTGCCCAGTATCCATCAATTCATGGAATGAGGCACGTAAAGACCATTGGATTTTTTACGCAGTATAAACGCATGATTGATGCTTCACTCATTGAAACGTCAGTCGATGTGTTGTGACTCTCACAGCGGTAAAAGCTCGCTAGCATCCAAATATAGACTAAGTGAAAAACGCATGTCACTGGAATGCCAGTTAGGGCAAAGGCTAAATCTAACGTGTTGGTTTTTACGTCTCTGCGGACGTTGTATGCGCCGAGAGATTACAGTATAGACGCATCCCTACCAAGAAGCCTGAGCACTGAGTCTCGTAACCCGGATGGCGCCGTCACTGAACTAATCTTCGCACGAATCGTTTTCAAAAGTGTTTCTTCGAAATGGAACTTGTCAAAGCAGCCCTTACATTGCTGCAAGTGCTCTTGGACTAGCTCGGTCTCATCAGAGTTGAGCTCACGACTCAGATATTCATTGAGTCGCTGCACAGCCTGTTGACACTGATTGAACTCCACAGGCGTTTGTGAAGTTTCGTTCATTCCGTTCCGTCCTTCTACTCGGCACTAAGCCATAGATGTTTATCGCGGGTTGTCCTGCGTAAACGCCCAAAGTGATTTCTGTATCAGCTTCCGCCCTCTGGACAAGCGGGACCTGACCGTACCGATTGGAATCTCCAACATCTCACTTATGTCCTGATAAGAGAACTCATTCATATCAGACAAAATGACAGCCTCACGGTATTCATCCGGCAGTTTGTCAATTGCATCCTGAATCGCCTCAACTTCCACTTTTTGCATAATGGCAGCTTCTGGCGTGATTCCCCCATCCGAGGAATGAGCATCAGCTAATCGGTTATAGAGGAAAAAATCCTCCATCTCGTCATAGGAAACACGCTCAGGTTCTCGGGTTCGTTTGCGATAGTTGTTGATAAATAGGTTTGTCAGGATTCTAAACAACCATGCACGCGCATTGGTTCCACCTTCAAACTGATGAAAATACTGAAATGCTCGTAAATAAGTGTCTTGCACTAAGTCATCCGCATCCTGGGGGTTACGTGTCATCCCGAGTGCTGTGCGATAAAGCGCATCGATATGCGGCAACATTTGCGTGTCAAAGGCTGATTGATTACTGTGAGGGGTAGTCGGCATAGCTTTAAATCAGTGGTGTCCGTCGAGGGCGCGGCGCGCTGGAGATGATGTCGTGTCAGGGAAGTCTGCAATCATCACTGAAAGCACATTTCTAACATTACCTATATTTGCTGCAAAAACACGCATGACTTCTGAATGACTGACAGGTTCCACTCCAGCGACGACACCCGCATCGAAGTCAGTCACAAGGCTAATGTTTACATACGGCATCGCAAGCTCACGCGACAGCATCGCTTCCGGATAGCCTGTCATCCCAATCACATGCCAGCCATTGTTTGTAAACCACTGTGATTCAGCCTTCGTGCTAAAGCGTGGTCCGTTTATCACAACCAATGTCCCGCTTCGATGCACAGGGACTCCAGCGTGCGTTGCCGCCTTGATGGCATGTTCTCTCAGAATGGGACAGTAGGGATCTGCTGGACTGACATGGACTACACGGTCATCATCAAAGAAGGTGTCTTTACGTCCCGTGGTTCGGTCAACAAATTGGTCGCAAACCACCATGCTTCCCGGATGGATATCTGCTTGAAGTGAACCGACAGCAGAGGGCGCGATAATGCCGGTTGCTCCCAATGCTTGCATCGCCCAAAGGTTGGCGCGGTAGTTTATTTTGTGCGGAGCGATGGTATGGTTGCGACCATGGCGGGGTAAAAACGCGACGGACTTACCGTTTAGCGTGCCGACCATAAACGCATCAGATGGTTCACCGTACGGCGTTTCCACGATGACTTCCTCGTATGCATCGAGCAATGCATAAAGGCCGGAGCCACCAAAAATGCCAATCTCAACCTGCGGATATCCTGAGCTCACGTTATTAGTCTACTCTGAATGTGCAAGTGTAAGCACTTCTCTGTAAACACGTTCGACTTTTCGGGCTGTAATCGATGCTGTGAAGTGCCGCAAGACGCGTTGGCGGCCCTTGGTACTAAGTTTTGCACGTAGTTCCGGACGGTCAATCAACATACGAAGTGCATCCGCCAGAGCCTGAGCATTCCCCATCGGGACCAGCAAACCAGTCTCGCCATGGACAACGGTTTCCTTGACTCCACCACCATCTGTTGCGACAACGGGGATACCAGCAGCCATCCCCTCGATGACAACCTGACCAAACGGCTCCGGGCTCGTTGAAGCGTGCACCAAAATCGAAACAGTCGGGAGAAAGGCTTCTATCGGATCCACATGCCCGAGGAACTCAACCTTACCCTGAAGTCCGAGGCGGTCAACCTGGGAATGTAGCTCAGCAACATAGTCATCTTCGCCAAACATCGCAGTTCCAGCGAGCAAAAATTTGGCATCAATACCTGCTTCTACAAGCTTGGCTGCCGCATCGAGAAAAATGTGCTGGCCTTTCCAGCCTGCGAGTCGCCCAACGATGGCGATACGAAGCGGGCCATTCGAGGCGGTCTCAGAAGCGAGAGGCGGAATCCCGGATGCGATGCCATCGTAGACAACTTCACCATGCGGATCAACTCCACTCGGTACCACTGCACCCGGTTTTGCAACGGCGAGGTGGAGCTGGTCGAGTGTGCTTTGGGAGTTTGCGATAACAAATGCTGGTACGCGAGCAGCCAGAAATCGCATCATCTTGACAGCAAAAGCTGGCAGATAAGTCACATCAATATGGTCGCGAATATGCCAGATCAGTGGCACACGACAAAGCCTGCTGACAAGCATGCCATAGATGTCCGATTTCAACGAGTTTGTGTGGATGATATCGACCGGTTGTGTACGGATGAGTGCAGCGACTTTGAATCCATACGCAAGAACTTGAAGAATCAATCCGACCTTTGAGAAAATGCCGGATTCTACAGAGTCTTTACGCACATCGAGGACCGTCCCAGACAATGGAACAATATCTACCTGAATACCAGCAGCACGAAGCCGTTCAGCAAGGCTGCCATCTTCAGCAAGGATTACCCATGGGTCGATTGCAGAACGATCAATGGTTTCAAGCAGGCGCGCGAGGGCAATTTCTCCACCACTCAACTTAGCCGTGTGATCAAGGTAGCACACACGAAGCTGGCGGTATGTTGGTGTCTCTTCAGTGATTCCGACAGAATGTTCGAGATTCGTAAAGTGGCCATCTTCGGAAGCGATTTTCACCTGAACACCGCCCGTACCCCTATCAGGAGTGGCACCAATCCAGATCGGCTTCCACTGATCATCTTTAGGGCTATGAACCATTCCCCAAAATCCGCTTGGAACCCGATGACGCATCGTGTAGTTCCCAGGCAAATCATGATGGTCAATCAGCTTGCCGTCTGTACCGACAACATCCCAACCGACATCATCGTGTGCACGGCCAATCAAGTGCCCAGGCGTCAGAGAGAAGGTAGCTGCAGCAGACTTGTTAGCACCGACAATGGTGCCCTCGGCTGATACATCGAGAATGCCGATGACGCAATTTCGATTGAGGTCTTCGAGGCGCTCCGCCCGCTTCTCGGCAATTCTTGCGCGGCGCCGGAGGATGTCGATTTGCGTGATGATGGTGAGGCCAGCGACTAGTAGGCCGGCAAGGATTGCACCTTCCAGAACAAGTCCAACACGTTCCCGAATAATCCTTGCAGCAATCGCCTCGCCGACAATCGTTGCAATAAACGCGTACAGACCTGCGCTTCGCCCACGCCACATCGTCCAGGTTGCGCCTAGAAACAGGGATGCGATAGCAACCCAGCTCGGATCTTCAGGAGCAACAAAGCGCCCAAGGAAACCAATGAGAACACCCGCAGTTGCGCCTATGACCCGGTCGCGGATGATGTGTTTGGGTGTTGCCATGAGATGTCTTCGAACGAATTGATTTTACGTATGAGGTTGCCAAGACTCATCAACGCTATAAATATACACAAAAATGTACCACGATGAAATTTTCTAAGGCCATCATGATGAACCATATTGCTAAAGTTTATAAATGTTTAGTCGTGCAATCTACAAAGATGTTGCGTTACGTACGTTCATTATATCCATTGCTTGATATTACGTAACATTTAGACAGTTTCGATTTTATGCCTAGTCGTATCACTAAAAATCCTAGTTGGAAAGGTTCAATCGACTATCAATGAAAGGACTGATTTTGCCAGAAGTAACCATTTCCTCAGAGCTGGCCTCGAACCTGGCTACCAATGATAATTGGCGTGCATGGCTACGCACGGCTCCCGCGCGCATCCAACAAACCTGTTTAGCCATTCGGATTGACCACGTTGAACAAATTTCATCGGATTGGTCGATTGTAGTCAAAGGGGTTACGCAATCGGGACAAATGGTTGTCATCAAGGCTAACCCACCGGGAGATGAGACCCGTTCAGCGATTGCCTGTCTCCTTCCACATGTTCATCCACAGCTTGTTCAATGTATCCATTCCGACATTGGCAATGGAATCCAAGTTCTTGCCTACGTCCCCGGAAAACAGTTACCGATTGACTTTGATGCCACGGATGGACTGAAAGCCGTTGGAAATCTGCTTAAAGAGTTGCATCAGTTGAAGACTCATCCATGGATGATTCCACTACCCAAGTGGTGCAATGACTTGCTCAAACCTCGCAATCAGGTGCCATCTGAGATTTCGGTGAACATACAACGCTGTGAACGCCTGCTCGCAACATCACAGCCTGCCGGATGGCTACACGGTGATCTGCACCATGGAAACATCATCGAACATGCGGAGTCACGACAGCTGGTTGCCATCGACCCCAAAGGCCTTGTTGGTGATCCAAGCTTTGACATTTGTACGTTTGTTCGTAACCATGTGCCCGAGCAGCTGAATGGCGAAGCCCTCTCCGACTTTCTTGAGCGTAGAATTCGACTGATCGGTGATGCTGCTGGTTATCCCACTGAACGTGCATTTGCTTGGGCAGCGGCTGGAAATGCCCTTTCACTGGTCTGGGACCTACCAGTATCCAGCGAGCTGATAACTGAACATCAAGGCCATTTGTACCGCGTCCTAACCCAGCTCAATCTCCTCGCCGATCGCTACGGCAACGTTTAACGTAACCCTGTAGGATGCACTATCGGTGGTCGTATGGGCAATGAGGCAGCGTATGAAATCAACGGTTACGTGTGCAGCCAGCAAGCATGTTGCTGGTGCAGGACTTGCAGCTGGAACCTTTGCTTTGGCGTTAATGGCGCATTCGGCAGGCACAGCGGGTCAAGCGCCGCCATCCAAGCTGCAAGCGATTCTCACCAAATGTGCCACCTGTCATAACCCAGATCAGCGGGCTGGCGGGTTGGATTTGACATCGCGAAAAACCGCGATTGAACACGGGCGTGCGCTCGTGCCAGGAAATGTGGATGCCAGTGATATCGCCCAAAAGGTTGTCCTTGGAGCGATGCCACCCGGTAAACCACTCAGCGAGAGCGATCAGGAGATTGTCACCGAGTGGATAAAGTCCGGTGCCGCATATCCAACCATCACACGTCCATCAAAACCATTGAATCCCAAGAGCTGGGCGTTCAAACCACTCGTGCTCCCAGCGGTTCCATCCACGAATCGTTTGGTCTCTAAAAATCCCATAGATGCCTTTATATGGAGTGGGTTACAGGCAAAGGGATTGAAGCCTGCTGTCGAAGCAAGCCGAAACACGCTCATCCGTCGGGTTACCATTGATGTAACGGGTCTCCCGCCATCCCCAGCGGATGTCGCATCTTTTCTCGCGGACACCAAGCCCGGTGCGTATGAGCGACTTGTGGACCGTCTCCTCGCAAGCCCACAGTATGGGGAGCGCTACGGGCGGTTTTGGCTTGATATAGCGCGATTCGGCGAGTCCCACGGCTATGAATATGACAACCTCCGGGATAATGCGTGGCCATACCGCGACTATGTTGTTCGTGCATTGAATGAAGATGTTCCGTACGACCGTTTTTTGACAGAGCAGCTTGCCGGCGATGCCATATCACCGGCGGCACCGGCAGCAACGGGATTTCTGGTCGGCGGTCCGATGGACGAGGCAGGCAAAGCCGCACCCGGATTACAGGTCCGCCTGCGGGCACGTGAAGAAGAGCTCGAGGACATGATTGGAACCGTGAGCCAGACCTGCGTTGCCCTCACCGTGAACTGCGCCAGGTGCCACGATCACAAGTTTGATCCCATCCCGCAGGTTGATTATTATCAGATGAAGGCTGCTCTCACGGGTGTTGCTCCAGGCGAGCGGCCACTCCCTTCGACACAGCCCCCCCCTGCCACCGACAACACATCCGCTACTGAACGCATCAAGCGCACAGTCCAGCAGCTTGCAACCCTCTCAGCATCCTTGACACCATCGGTA
Organism: uncultured Armatimonadota bacterium; assembly: GCA_903881535.1. Classification (GTDB taxonomy): domain Bacteria; phylum Armatimonadota; class Armatimonadia; order Armatimonadales; family Armatimonadaceae; genus CAIRTT01. Next base: position 2,458 of record CAIRTT010000439.1, on the reverse strand, counting down.
ACTAAAAAGCTCACCGTTGAACCCATCCTCCGCTGGACATTTGATGGCTCCGCTAACGATGCAGCAACATCGGTTGGCGGAATGCTTACCGGTGGTGCACGGATTGAAGCGGGCCACCTTACACTCCCGGACACCAAGTCTGTTTATAAGAGCGCTCCAATCGCTAAAATGCTGACAGAAAAAACCCTTGAAACCTGGGTAACACTCGATCGGCTCGAGCAACGTGGTGGAAGCGCATTCACCATCCAAACACTAAATGGCGTCACCTTTGATGGCATCGTTTTCGGAGAACGTGTTCCCAACCGCTGGATGGCCGGCTCGAACGGATTTGCACGCACACAGGATGTCGTCGCATCGGATGAAATCGCAGCTGATCTCCTCCCTGTTCAGCTGGTTGTCACATACGCTGCAAACGGGGATGTGACCCTCTATCGCAACGGCAAGTTGATCGGTGGACCTTACCGTGCGGCAGCTGCGCCGCAAGGCTTTGCATCTTACGGATGGCAAGCGGTCTTTGGACTTCGCCACGATGGATCGAATACCTATCTTCAAGGCACCATTGATGAAGCAAGGCTTTATGACAGAGCATTGACTGCAGCCGAAGTGGATGCCACATACCGAACACCTCCGGCGGGTTGTTTGATTGAACCAAGCAACGCAACAGGTGACGCAAAGCTCATAGCGGCGTGGAAGACGCTCAATGATCTGCTCGAAACGAGAAGCCGGACACAAACCCGCGCAATAACATCCGACCGCGTCTATGCAGCAACATCGACCAAGGCCGAACCGACATTTCTCCTCGCCCGCGGGGATGTCAATGCACCTAAGCATGAAGTCTTTCCAGGAGCCGTTTCCTCGGTAAGTGCGATTCCCGCCTTGTTCAACATCCCCGCCAATGCAGTAGATAGCGATCGAAGGAAAGCTCTGGCCGCATGGATAACGGACAAACGGAATCCGCTGACGGCACGCGTGATGGTCAATCGGATATGGCAGTGGCACTTTGGCACCGGAATTGTCTCGACACCGAATGACTTTGGCAATACAGGTGAGCCTCCAAGTAACCCCAAGCTGCTGGACTGGCTCGCGGCTACCTTTCAGTCCGATAATCGCTACGGAAAGGCATGGAGCATCAAGAAAATGAATCGCCTGATTCTAACAAGCCAAACCTATCGCCAGGCGAGCACATCAGATGCAGCTGCAAAGAGAGTCGATGCCGACAACCGCCTCCTATGGCGATTTTCCCCGCGACGGGTTGAGGCGGAGGTGATTCGGGATGCGATGCTAGCTGTAGCCGGAAATCTCAACACATCCATGGGTGGGCCGAGCTTTAGACCTTTTACCGTCTCTAGCTATGGCTCGAAGTTTTACGCCCTCATCGACCGTGACACGCCGGAGTTCAACCGGAGGTCTATCTATCGGATGACCGTACATTCGGCACGCAACCCACTCCTCGAAGCCTTGGATTGTCCAGATCCATCCAGTAAGACACCGAAGCGTAACGTCTCCACGACGCCGACACAGGCGCTTGAAATGATGAACGATGCGTTTGTCCTTCGCCAGGCACGTATCCTCGCGGAGCGCGTTCGGAAAGGTGCCGGCACGGATGCCAAGAAGCAATGCATGGCGGCGGTTGGCCTGACACTATGCCGAAAGCCATCGCAGAACGAGCTGAGTAAAGCGGCATCATTTTTGAAATCCAACACCCTCGAAATGTACTGCTGGGCCCTACTGAATTCCGGGGAGTTTGCATATGTCGATTGAGAATCAGATACCGCGACGGCACTTTCTGCGGGACACCGCGGCAGGCCTCGGGAATATTGCATTGCTTTCGATGCTTGCCGATGAAGCAAGTGCTTCCGGACAGAAGCCAACCTTGTCATTCAAGCCTAAGGTTAAGCGTGTTATACAGATTTTTGCCTGTGGAGGCGTCAGCCATATCGACACCTTTGACCACAAGCCTGAGCTGATTCGCGCGGATGGCAAGGAATGTAACAAAGCATTCGACACATTTTTCGACAACCCTGGGCGGTTAATGAAGAGTCCCTTTACCTGGGAGCCAAACAAGCAAACGGGTCATCTGATTAGTAGTTTGTTCCCACATTTACGCGATGTCGCCCACGAGATTACCTGGCTACACAGCATGAAAGCCAAGTCGGCTAACCACACGCCAGCGACATTCCAAATGAACAGCGGCTTTACCATTAATGGCTTTCCCTGCATGGGCGCCTGGTTGTCGTATGGGCTGGGCTCGCTCAACCGTGACCTCCCGACATTTGTTGTGCTGCCGGATCCCCGGGGACTGCCAGCCGGCGGTGCCATTAACTGGACAAGCGGGTTTCTACCAGCCACGCACCAAGGAACCGCGTTTCAGGCAAAGGGTGCAGCTGTCAACAACCTTTTCCCACCTAATAGTGTAAACGCCCGCGAACGCAAGGCAGGGCTTTCGCTTCTTGGCGAT